>CAJMRE010000002.1 GCA_905215755.1 uncultured bacterium | reverse complement strand
GCCCGTGGGTTATACCCTAAGAGCAAACCACCCTTTTTAAGGGTGGTTCTGATTTATGCCGAGGGGCTTCCTATCGTGGCAGGCGAATCGTAAAGCGGCTGCCGACCCCTTCGACCGAGGTCACACCGATGACGCCGCCGTGGCTGTCGACGATCCACTTGGCGATCGCAAGCCCCAGACCCGAACCCTGTGCGCCGGCATCGCGCGCGTTGTCGGCACGGTAGAACCGCTCGAACGCGTGAGCTGCGGATTCCTGGTTCATGCCGATGCCCTCGTCCTCAACACTTATGTCGATCGTGTCCGCGCCCGCATCCGGTGTTATGCCAAATGTGACGGTCGTTCCCGCATCCGAGTACTTGGCGGCGTTTTGCACGATCACGCGCAGAGCCTGCTTCACGAGCGCCACGTCGACGGGCGCGTCGCAGCGCGGGTCGCTGGCAAGCGCAGCGTCAGAAGCCAGCCGATACGTGTGCTCGGTATCGATCATCTGCGATTCTTCGCATACCTCGCTGACCAGTGCAGCCAAGTTGGTATGCGCGCGCCGCAGGACCGTGCGCCCGGCATCGCCGCGCGCCAAAAACAGCAGCTGCTCCACAAGCTCTTGCATGTGCTCGCTTTCGGCTTTAAGGGACGCGATGGATTCCGCCAGCACGTCCGGGTCGTCCTTACCCCAGCGGTCGAGCATGTTCACGTAGCCCTGAATCACCGCGATGGGCGTGCGCAGCTCGTGGCTCGCGTCGTTGACAAAGCGCATCTGCTGCAGCTTGGCCTCTTGCATCTGGCGCAGCAGGCGGTTGAGTGCGACCTCGATGCTTGCCAGGTCGGCGTCGCCGGTGGTGACGCTCGGCGAGTCGACGCTTGCGCGCTCGATGGCCTGCTCCAGTGTTTCCATTTTGCCGCCGGCGAGTTGCATGCGGCCGAGTTCGTCCACGCGCAGGGCCAGATCGTTGAGCGGCGCCATGGTGCGGCGCACGCGGCGGGCGCCGCCGAGCATGTTGAGCACGCTGATGACCTGCCAACCCACAACGACAAGGTAGAGAGGCCATAGCGTGACGAGGTCCTGCGCGAGGGGGAAAGTCTTGGTGGTACGCGCGAGCTCGACGGTATAGGTGAGCGTTGTCAGGTCCCAGCCGCGCGCGGGCGTCAGCGTCATGCCGCGAACGGTGGCGCTGGGGATCCATCCTGCGGTAAACGCGCCGTTGGGCAGCGTCTGGTTGTATCCATAGACGAGGATCGCCGCCGCAATCACCACCAGCAACAGATCGAGCCAGACGTAGCTCATCAGGCGGCGCCACATATAGCTCCAGTTGATGGCGCGGGCGATGGAGGTGACGCGCTTGGCCTCGGCGTTACGTGCGGCAGACATAGCCCACCCCGCGCACGGTCTGGATGATGCGGGCACCGCCGGCGTCCTCGATCTTGGCGCGCAGGTGCGCGATGTGCACGTCGACGTTGTTGGTGTCGCCCACGTATTCGTAGCCCAGCGCCTCGTGCGCAATGCGCTCGCGCGTGAGCACGGTGCCGGCATGTGCCATAAGCAGGGCGAGGACGTCGAACTCGCGGGCGGTCAGCACGATGGGCGAGCCGCCGACCGTGACTTCGCGGCGGTCGGGATCGAGCGCGACCGAACCCACGGTGAGCGCGGCGGGGGAGGGCGCGGCTGAGGTCTTGGCCGAGTCTCCAGCCGGGGGTATCGCAGCGGCACCCGTAGCGCCCTCCCCGGCCCCAACGCCGCCAACGCCCGAAGCCGCCCGCACGGCCTCCGAGCGCTTCAGCGCAACGCGGATCCGTGCGAACAACTCCTCAATCGCAAACGGCTTGGTCAGGTAATCGTCGGCGCCGGCATCGAGCCCGGCCACCTTGTCCATCACGGCATCTCGCGCGGTGACCATAATCACCGGCACATCCTTGTGCTTGCGTACGCGCCGCAGGACCTCCATGCCGTTGAGCTGCGGCAACAACACGTCGAGCAGAATCAGATCGTAGTCGCGCTCCAGCGCCAGGTCCACGGCGGTGCGGCCGTCGGCGGCGTGCTCCACCTGGTAGCCCTCGTGCTCCAGCTCGAGCGTCACAAAGCGGGCGATTTTCTCCTCGTCCTCTACGATCAGGATCCGTGCCATGCGTGCCCCCGTCTGCGATTACTTGTCGTCGTTCAGATTTTGCTTGATGTCGTCCGCGGCATCAGCGGCGTGATTCATAAGGTTGTTGATGCTGCCGGGCACGTCGCCGTCGCTGTCGATGCGGTAGCGCATGCCAAAGAACAGGCCAATCAGCATCAGCCAAATCGTAGCGCCCCAGGCAAACAGGGCGATGATGGGGATCAGGATGGGGATGTTGAGGATGATCGCATCGCGGCGCGTGGCGATAAACTTGGTGTCCAGGCTCAGGCGGAAGAGCTTTTTGAGGTACTCCCATACGCTGTCCATCTTCTTGGAGAAGTCGGTCTTTTCGCTCGACTTCTCGTAGGCGGCCTGCGCGGCGACCATCTCGGCTGAGGGCTCATCGACTGGCGCGGACTCGGTGGCGGCGTGCGCCGACGTGGTCTGCGTCTTGCCCTGCGACTCGAGCCAAATGATGGCGTCCAAAACGTTGCCGTCGGCGGCGTCGAGCGCGGCCTTGGCATCGGTGTAGCTCACGTTGCACTTGGTGCGGATGGTTTCAACTTTTTCGAGGTCGTCCATGACCTGTCCTTTCGTTCGATGGGCGCGACGCCGGACGATTTGCCCGGGCGCGAGCGTTGCGTTCGGCGGTCTGCGTTGCGCGGCGCCGCCCCGCCCTTGGTCGAACTCTATAGTGCAGGTTATAGATTAAGCGATTCTTGAGCCAAGATTAACGTTGGATGAGTTTTTGGGTGGCGGTGGGAAAAGTATTAGACCTCGATAGCGGGGGATGTGGTGCCGGTGCAAAACGGCGTCAAAGGTTGGTCGAGCAGGCGGTTTCTCCATTGATGTCCGCACAGCATGTGACACTTACCCTGCCGCCCCGCTCTGCCGCGGCGGCATGCGTCTGAACAACGACCCTCTAAGGAGTTCGATACCGATGAGTGACAACGCAAAGCATCTCGCAAAGAAGTGCGTTAAGGACGCGGGGCCGTGCCTCGCGCTGTGCGTAGCCGGCGCAGCGGTCGCGCTGTTGGCTGTTCTGGGGCCGTTCGACGTGCTCCGAAGTGCCAGCTTTCTGCATGTTTGCATGGCTCTTGCCGGCGCCACGATGACCGGCGGCGTGCTCGATCTGATCTTTTGGGTGTTTGACCCGTTTGGATGGAAGAGCGAGGGGTAGGTCCCAAAGGATGGAAGGGCTGGAACGGTTGACTTAGTGATCGTGCAGAATGTGGGCTAGCGACTTACAGGGAAGTGGTAATCCGATGACGGTCTATGTAACAGGCGATATTCATGGCGGCGCTGACATGCAAAAGCTCCGCGATTGGGAGCTTGGGGATAGCCTGGCGAGCGACGACTATCTCATCATCGCGGGCGACTTTGGCTTTCCCTGGGACTTTTCTACCGAGGAATGTGCCGATATTGCTTGGCTGGAGTCGCGCCCCTACACCGTGCTGTTTGTCGACGGCAACCACGAGCGTTTCGATCACTGGGCGGAACGCCCCATGGAGTTGTGGCACGGTGGGCTGACGCAGCGCCTGTCGGATACCTCGCCCATACGGCGCCTGACGCGCGGCGAGGTTTTTGAGCTCGACGGCTCAACGGTCTTTACCATGGGCGGCGCCACGAGCGTGGACAAGGAATACCGCATTCCGTATTCCAGCTGGTGGCCGCAGGAGCTGCCGGACGAGCGCAACTTTGAGGAGGCGCGGGCAAAGCTCGACAGCGTGGGCTGGACGGTCGACTACGTGATCACTCACACCTGCTCTACGCGCATGCTTTCGTCCACGCTTTATCCAGCGTCCGGCTGGAATTGCCCCTCCGTTGATCGGCTTACGGCATTTTTCGATGAGCTGGAAGACCGCTTGGACTACAAGCGCTGGTACTACGGGCATTTTCATCGGGATACCAACCCGGCCGAGCGTCACACCGTGCTCTACGACTGCATCGTTCGCTTGGGCGACGAACTCCAGCCCTGGGATGTTGCGTAGAGGCGGGGTGGCTGGCTACTCGACCGTTACAGTGATGTTCTCCCGATGCGCGCGGATGACGTCCCAGCTAAAGTGCTCGACCAGCTGCTCGGCGGTACGCGGCGTGGTGTCCGGCGCGATGCCTGTTTGCCCGGCGAGCCAGCCCAGCAGTGCTTCGGGTGTGCCAAAGCGGGTGCGGAGCTCGCCCAGGTCCAGATCGCGATCGCGCTTGGAAAGGCGGCGGCCACCCGGTGACATGAGCAGCGGAATATGTGCGTAGTGCGGCGTGGGAAGTCCCAGCAGATGCTGCAGGTAGATTTGGCGGGGCGTGGAACCGAGCAGGTCGCATCCGCGTACGATCTCGGTGACGCCCATGGCAGCGTCGTCGACCACCACGGCCAGCTGATAGGCAAACACGCCGTCGCTGCGGCGCACCAAAAAGTCGCCGCACTCGGTGGCGAGTGCCTCGCATTGGGCTCCGTACGTGCGGTCCACGAATTCGATCACGTCGCCGGCGAGGTCGTCGACGTCGGGCACACGCAGGCGCGTGGCCGGAGCGCGCAGGATGCTGCGGCGGGCAACCTCCTCGGCAGAAAGGCCTCGGCAGGCGCCGCGGTAGATGGGCGTGCCGTCGCTCGCGTGCGGAGCGCTCGCGGCGTGGAGTTCGGCGCGCGTGCAAAAGCAGGGATAGGTGAGGCCGGCGCCTTGTAGCTGGCGCAGGGCGCTTTCGTACAGGTCTAGACGATCGTGCTGGTAGTAGGGTCCTTCGTCCCACTCGAGCCCTAGCCAGGCCAGGTCGTCAATCAATTGGGCGGCAAGTTCCGGGCGCTTGCAGCGATCGTCCAGGTCCTCGATACGCAATACGATGCTGCCGCCCTGGCTGCGGGCCGAAAGCCATGCGCACAGGCAGCTGAACACGTTGCCCAAGTGCATGCGGCCCGAGGGCGACGGGGCAAAGCGGCCCACGACGGGGGTGGGCGCTGCCGTTGCTGGTACGTCCGCGGCGTGTGTTGCTATGTTGCGTGCGTTGATATCCATGCGGACGAGTATAGCGCGGGGTGCGGTGGGGGAGACGCTGCCGTGGCCTGCAAGTTGCCGTGGCCGCGCGTTGCGCGTGCCGGACCGCCGGCTCGACAGCTCGATCGCCGCCCGCCCAACCCCTCAAACGACAGAAACCCCGGCAGCTCTTCGCAACTGCCGGGGTTTCCGCGGAAAAGGGGGACATGATCCTCAAGCGAACGGCAAAGGGGCAAACCGTTTTCGCTCAACTGCTTTATGCCCCTCGGTTGGCGGCTCAATCAACGCGTGCCGCGCCCACACAAAGCCGCTACACCTGTGATGGAGCTATGAAGTGGTATCTATTGCTGGCGCTGGCCATGCCAAGGGTGTCCCTAATGACTAGTCATTTAAGAACGTCCCCAATGACTAGCTGCCGGGCGCGGGCGTGACTTTTGTCCCAATTGACGCCCCGCTTACCTAGACGGTCGTGTCGTACGCTCGCAAACGTGGGACAATAACGCTGTTGATATCACAGATAAAGGATGTGCCTATGAACACCCTCGCCGCCAAAGTCAGCCGGCAGCGCCACCTGTTTGCGCGATTCGCTTCCGTCTGCGCGCTCGTTGCGCTTGCGTTGTTGCTGCTGCCTGCCGCCGCGCACGCCGACGGCTACTCCATGACCCAAACCTATATCGGTGCCACGGTTGAAGCCGATGGATCGCTGACCGTTGTAGAGGGGCGCCAGTTTGATTTCGATGACGACATCAACGGCGTGTTTTGGGAGATCAATACGGGAGCCAACCAGCAGGGCGGCACGGCGGGCGTCGATGTGCAGAGTGTCGAGGAAGAGGACACCGCGTTTAACAAAGTCGATAGCGCGAACAAGGGCGACTCTGGCGTCTATACGGTCGAGCAGACCGGTGACGGCGTAAGGATTAAGGTGTTCAGCCCTCACGAGAGCGGCGACAGCGCGATCTATTACGTGAGCTACACCATGACCGGTGCGGTTATGAACTGGGCCGATACCGCCGAGCTCTACTGGAAGTTCGTGGGTGACGGCTGGTCTGCGGATTCCGACGATGTCGAGATGGAAGTGTACTTCGCAAATGCCGCTGCCGGGACGGCGGCCGTCAAGGGCGATAACTTCCGCGCATGGGGCCACGGCCCGCTGACGGGCGACGTATCGCTCGATGCGGACGAACCCATGGTCACCTACACCATTCCGTGCGTGCACGAGGGTGAGTTTGCCGAGGCACGCATCGCCTTCCCCAGCGACTGGGTGCCGCAGCTTGCCGCCTCGGGCGAAGAGCGCATGTCAACGATCCTGAGCGAAGAGAAGGAATGGGCCGACGAAGCTAACGCCCGCCGTGAGCACGCGCGTGCGGTTGCCGGCGCGATTGCCGTGATGTGTGTTGTTGTGGCGGTTGCCTATACCGGTGTAATCGTGATGCTCAAGCTGCGCAGGCCCAAGCCCAAGCCGCTCTTCCAGGACGAGTACTTCCGCGATGTACCCTCCGCCGACCATCCCGCGGTGCTTGCAGCTCTTATGAGCTGGAACGACGTGCCCGATCAGGCATATATCGCCACACTGATGAAGCTGACCGACGACCGCGTGATCAAGCTGGAAGAAGCGACCGAGACCAAGAAGAAGGGTCTGCTCCGTCGCGAAAAAGAGGAGCAGACGTATCGCATCACAGTGACCGACGAGGCCTGGAAGGCTGCCAAGAAGGACGGCATCGATCGCGATGTGCTCAAGGTCTTCTTCGCCGGCGTTAAGCCCGATAAGGACGGAGTCCGTTCGCGCACGTTTAGCGAGCTGGAGGAGTACGCTAGCGAGCGCACCACATCTGTTGGCGACAAGCTCGAGGACTATCAGAGCACAGTTAAGGCCAAGCTGGAGGCGCGCGAGCTTATTGCATCGGATGGCACTATCGCGATGGTGGCCGGCCTGGTTCTTGGCATCATCATTGTCTTTGGCATTTTGGGCTCTCTGTTCTATACCGACTTTGCGGACGCCAACGTCGGTGCCGCTATGATCTCGATCCCCGTCACGATTGTGGGCTTTGTCCTGAGCTGCACCTTCCGCCGTTACACGCCGGAGGGCGCCGAGGTGGCGGCTCGCTGCAAGGCGCTCAAGCATTGGCTCGAGGACTTTACGCGCCTGAAGGAGGCCATCCCCAGCGACCTGATCTTGTGGAACAAACTGCTGGTGATGGGCGTTGCCCTGGGCGTTTCGAAAGAAGTGCTGCGACAGCTGGCCGAGGCCGTGCCTGCGGACCTGCGCAACAGCGACGATTTCTACGACAACTACCCCTGCTACTGGTGGTATTACCATCACTACGGCAACGAGTCTCCGCTCGATTCGTTTAACGATGTGTATCACGAGACCATCCGCGAGCTGGCTTCGAGTTCCGATAGCTCGAGCGGCGGTAGCGGCGGCGGCTTTTCCGGTGGCGGCGGTGGCGGCGTCGGCGGAGGCGGCGGCGGAACGTTCTAGCGAGCGCTTGCTTTGGGGTGGATCTTTCTGGGCGGTTGCCAGGGAAGATCCACCCCATTTTTGTGCATCGAAACGGGCTAAACTTTCCGTTGAGGACTTTCGCGCAAGGGGCAGTGGACAAAAAATGCCAAATATGAGTACTGTTGCTGCGTTGGTCACATATGTTTGCACATAATAACGGGCTCCTAATGAGAGTACTTCTCGTTAGGAGCCCATTTTATTGAACATTTGGGGAGCTACGTCAGCTCGCGCAGCTGGTCGTCATGCCTGCAAGCATCAAAAATGCCCCAAATCGCTGCTACTAAAAAGGTAACAGTACTCATATTTGATGTTTTTTGACCACGGCTATCTACAAACCCCCTAGGCCACTCATTGGGGACAGACTTAAATGACCAGGTGTGGCTGCCGAGGCTAGGCTGTTAGGTCGAGTTCGTAGAGGAAGCTTTCGCGCGGCATGTCGTGGCGGCGCTCTTCGCGGTTGGCGCGGTGCGTGGCCGTGCGCTTAAAGCCGTGCATCTCGTAGAACTTCCACGAGCAGCTGGAGTCGGTGTACAGGTGCGCCCTCGTCGCTCCAAGCGAGGACAGGTGCGAGACCGCGGCATCGAGCAAAACCGAGCCAACGCCCAGGCCGTGGACATCGCGATCAACGGCAAGCAGCGTGACCTCGTTGTCGTGCGGCAGCGGGCTGCTCTCGAGCAGGCGGTTGTTGGTTCGGATGGTTGCGCGCACAAACGAGAGATACTCGGCGCAGGCATCGGGCTCCAGCTCACGCATCTGCGATAGCAGCGCGCGTTCGGTATCCATCCAATGTTCCTTAACGGTGGCGCCGGAGCTCTGTCCCGCACGCGCGAGCGCAATGCCGCGCGCCTGACCGTCGATTACGGCAACCTGCGAAAACGTCGATGACGAAAGGCAATAGGCGAGGTCGCACGCGGCCTCAAGGCGGTTGTACTCATCGATATCCGAGTTGTTGTGCCAAAGCTGCTGCAGGATCAGCGCGATGGCGTCGAAATCTTCGGTATCAAACGGTCGGTAGAGAACCCGCGAGACCATGGTGCCTCTTTCTTTTGCGGATGCATATCGAGCACAGTTCTACCACGCCATTGGCATCAAATTATGGTGCCCCTGTGTTCCATGAACTCACCGTGCCCAGTGCCGTGCCCATCCCCTCCGCTCACAAACTTTTTCTGCACATGCGCCCGTTGCGGGGTGCATCGATGCGCTCGATGCGCTACATTGAATCAGTATTTTCAATGCCGCTGCGCGAGCGCTGCAGATCGACGTATCACCGACTCACAGAGCACGGCGGCGTACCAGACAGGAGGACTGCATGGGATCTGATGTGAAGATCGCACGCGCGTTGATCTCGGTTACCGATAAGACGGGCGTCGTCGATTTCGCACGGACGCTGGTCGATGACTTTGGCGTCGAGATCATCTCTACGGGCGGCACGGCTCGTGCCATTGAGGACGCGGGCGTTCCCGTAACCCCCATCGAGGAGTTCACGGGCTATCCCGAGATGATGGACGGCCGCGTTAAGACCCTGCACCCCAAGGTTCACGGCGCGCTGCTGGCCCGCCGCGATTCCGAGCAGCACATGCAGGAGGCCGCTCAGCACGGCATTAAGCTGATCGACCTGGTCGTCGTCAACCTGTACGAGTTCGAGAAAACCGTCGCCAACCCCGAGGTCACCTTCGCGGACGCCATCGAGCACATCGACATCGGTGGCCCCTCCATGCTGCGCTCCGCCGCTAAGAACGCCGCGAGCGTTACCGTCATCTCCGACCCGGCCGACTATGATGCCGTCCTGGCCGAGATGCACGAGACCGGTGGCTGCACCACGCTTTCCACTCGTCGTCGCCTGCAGGTGAAGGTCTACCAGACCACCGCCGCCTACGACACGGCTATCTCCCGTTGGCTTGCCGCCCAGGCAAGCGACGTGGCGGACACTTCTGCCAAGCTTGAGATCTCGCTGGAGAAGGTCGACGACCTGCGCTATGGCGAGAATCCTCAGCAGAAGGCTACGGTCTATCGCTTTGCCGAGGGCTGCGAGAACACCGCGAGCTCGCAGTTCCCGCTCGTGGGCTCCGAGCAGATCCAGGGCAAGCCGCTCAGCTACAACAACTATCTGGATGCCGACGCCGCTTGGAACCTGGTCCGCGAGTTCGACGAGCCTGCCTGCGTGATCCTCAAGCATCAGAACCCCTGCGGCTCCGCCGCGGCCGAGGACATCACGGCCGCCTACGACCGCGCGTTTGCCTGCGATCCCAAGAGCGCCTTTGGCGGCATCATCGCCTGCAACCGCGAGGTTCCCTATGAGCTGGTCGAGCACTTCGCCGATCAGAACAAGCAGTTCGTCGAGGTTATCATCGCCCCGAGCTACACTGCCGAGGCGCTCGAGCGCATGGCCAAGCGCCCCAACCTGCGCGTGCTGGCTACCGGCGGCGTGGACCACGGCGCCCAGGTGGAGCTGCGCTCCGTCGACGGCGGCATGCTGGTGCAGGAAGTCGACCACGTGACCGAGGATCCCGCGACCTTCACGTTTCCCACCGACCGCAAGCCCACTGACGCCGAGATGGCCGAGCTCGAGTTTGCCTGGAAGGTCTGCAAGGGCGTCAAGTCCAACGCCATCCTGGTCTCCAAGGGCAAGGCCGGCATTGGCATGGGCCCGGGTCAGCCTAACCGCGTTGACTCTGCGCTGCTTGCCTGCGAGCGCGCCGAGGACTTCTGCGAGCGCGAGGGCGTGGAGAAGGGCGGCTTTGCCTGCGCAAGCGACGCGTTCTTCCCGTTCCGCGACAACGTCGACGTGCTTGCTGCGCACGGCGTGACCTGCATCATCCAGCCCGGCGGCTCCAAGCGCGACGACGAGAGCATCCAGGCCTGCAACGAGCACAATATTGCTATGGTCTTTACAGGCGCTCGCCACTTTAGGCACTAAGTTTCGCCTCGGGACAAAATAATCTCTGCAAAAGACGGTCGCTCCGTTTGGAGGGCCGTCTTTTTGGTATAAGAGGACGGAATGACTAACACGAAAGGTACAACCATGCCCCAGATTGATGATGCCGAGCTGTTTGGCAATGCTGAGGATCAGCGTGCGTACGAGGACTTTTGCGCCAATCAGGAGGCGGTCGAGAAGTTTACGCTCGACAAGCCCGCGCTTGTCTGCCGTTGGCGCATGTCCAACAAAAAGGTGCCCATGCTCAACCGCCACATTCGCGCACTGTCCGAGCGCCTGGTGCAGGGCGAGCCGCTTACCCATAACATGCTCAGCTGGGCCAAGCAGCACGTTGAGTGGTCGCTTGCCGAGGGCGATTACACCGCACGCGACGGCGTGCTCATGCTGGTGATCGACATCAACGGCAACGCCGCCATGACGGTGGGGGAGTACGAGCCGCTCGCCGATACGTCGGCCAAGGCGCTGCGTGCCCGCTCCGCCGAGGCCCGCTCCGAGGCCGACGAGACCGGCGTGGCGCCCGAGCTGCTCGCCGCCGTCAACAACGGCGAGCTTGCCTTTGTGGCGCCGGCGGACGAGTTCCTGTGCGGCACGGCGACGCTCATCGAGCAGCTGGCCCAGACCAAGGGCATCCCGGTCACGCGCGTAGACATTCCCGCGCAGCTTAAGGGCGCGCTGTTCCTGGTGAGCGACGAGCACGGCGTGGTCCCTGCCACCGACGGTGACGCTGCCGACTCCGATGCCGCCACGGTCGCCTTCTTCGCCGAAGGCTACGAAAAGCTCCGCGCCCGCCGCTAAATGATTTTCTGGGACGGGGATTAAAGAATCATTTTGGTCCCCGCCACCGCTACGAGTGCGAGGCGGACAAAACGCCCCCGCTCGCGAACAGTTCTGTCACCTTGGCACCGCGCGCGGTGCACACCTGCAGTTTCGCAGCCATAATGGTGGCAAGACAACCAAGAGGGGAGCGGAACCCATGCCGCTGATCTATATCGTTGAGGACGACGAGCCCATTCGTCGTGAGCTTGTCGACATTCTTGCCCGCGCCGGGTTTGAAATCGAGGCCTGCGAATCGTTCGAGCACGTCTCGCGCGATATTCTCGCCGCCGCTCCCGACCTGGTGCTGCTCGACCTCACGCTCCCCGTCAAAGACGGCCAGCACATCTGCCATGAGGTTCGCCGCGAATCCGAGGTTCCCATCATCGTCCTCACGTCGCGCACGACCGAGATTGACGAGGTCATGGCCATGACGCTCGGCGCGGACGACTTTGTTCCCAAGCCCTACAGCGCCCGTGTGCTCGTGGCACGCATCAACGCACTGCTGCGTCGCACCGCGGCGGCAGGTGAGCGCAGCACACTTGTCCACAAGGGGCTGGAGCTCGATCTCGCACGCTCCATGGTCACCAACACGCAAACGGGCACCAGCACCGAGCTCACCAAAAACGAGCTGCGTATCCTCTCGTTGCTTCTGAGCCGCGCGGGCAAGATCGTCTCGCGCTCGGCCATCATGCAGGACCTGTGGGACTCCGATGCCTTCGTGGACGACAATACGCTCACCGTCAACATCAACCGCCTGCGTACCACGCTCGAAAAAATCGGCATCAAGGGGTATTTGACGACGCACCGCGGCCAAGGCTATTCGGTCTAGGGGCCGGCTATGTCGTTTGGCAAGTTCTTTAAAGATGCGCTGCTTCCCGTCGCCGTGTGGACCTGCGGCGTGCTGCTGAGCTGCTTTGTGCTGACGGTCGCCGGTGCTTCGACATCTATTGTGGTCGTGGCGGTCGGTGTGTCCTTTATCTTTGGTATGCTCGGCATCGTGGTCGAGTACGCGCGTCGCCGCCGTTTTCTGCGTCAGCTGGAGCGCGCGGCCGAGGAGCTCGAGAGCCCCGCATGGGTGCAGGAGATGGTGCAATGCCCGACCTATGCCGAGGGCGAGCTCGAGTACGAGGTCTTGCGCCGGGTGGGCAAAGCCGCTTGCGACGAGGTTGCCGAAGGCCGGCGTCAGACCGATGACTATCGCGACTATATCGAGAGCTGGGTCCACGAGGCCAAACTGCCCCTGGCGGCGGCTCATCTAATTTTGGAAAACCTGGATGGCAGCGAAGACGACCTGTCTCGTGTGGATGACCTGGGCCGTGAGTTGGCTCGCGTGGAGCGCTATATCGACCAGGCGCTGTACTACGCGCGTTCGGAAGTCGTGGAGCGCGACTACCTGATTCGCCGCTGGGATCTCAAGACCTTGGTGACGGGCGCGATTAAGGCCAACGCGCGCGAGCTCATCGCGGCGCACGTGGCCCCGGTGTGCGAGAACCTCGACTTTGAGGTCTTTACCGACGAGAAGTGGCTCGAGTTTATTCTGGGCCAGCTCATTCAGAACAGCATTAAATATGCGCGCGAGGACGGCGCAAAGATCGTGTTTTCGGGCGCGTTGCTGGACGAGGGCCTGGCGAGCGAACGCATCGAGCTCACCGTCGCGGACAACGGCTGCGGCGTGAGCGCGGCCGACCTGCCGCGCGTGTTCGAGAAGGGCTTTACCGGCGATAACGGCCGCACCACCAAGCGCGCAACGGGCATTGGCCTCTACCTGGTGGCGCGTCTGTGCTCCAAGATGGGTATCGATGTCACCGCGGCATCCGAGCCCGGCGAAGGCTTCGTCGTCACGTTTGCCTTCTCGACCAACAAATTCCAATACTTTGAGTAGTCGTCGCGGTGTAACGTCCCGGAGCGTCATTCACGTTAAGACAATTATCCCAAACGGGATAATTCCATCATGATGTGCTATGATTATCCCGTTTGGGATAATCATAGGGGATTAGCATGCAAGACTGGAATGAGCGAACGATTTTTGACCCAGCTGAACTCGGTGCATATTTGCGTGAGCGCCGGAAGAAGCTCGGTTATACCCAACGCGATGTGGCTGATTTCAACCAGTGCAGTTTGCGCTTTGTGAGCGAGCTTGAGCGTGGAAAGGCGGGTGCCAATCTTCGCCAAACCCTTCAAATCGCTAACAGCTTGGGGGTCGATTTGATCCTGAGGGAGAGGGGCGACGGCTCATGGCATTAAAGGTTTATCGTGAGTATCGGGGAACGTTTGAGCTGGTCGGAGAATTTGAGAGGGCCGACCCCGTAAACGAGACGTTTGCATATGATGAGGGATATCTTGAACGCGACGATGCTGCCGCACTCTCAGCTTCTCTTCCCTTGCGACATGAGCCATATGCCAGCAATGAGTTTTCGGCCTTCTTTTCGGGCATGCTTCCCGAGGGCCCGGTTCGGCATGAGCTGTCGATGCGTTTTCAAATCCCCCAGTCAGACTATTTATCGATGCTCGAGCGTTTGGGCGATGAGTGCGTTGGTGCCTTGAGGTTTCTCGGCGATGAGAAATCGAGCTACGATCCGGGCTATCGTCCTCTGCAAGACGAGGATTTTGAGGCACTTTCTAAGGCGGAAGTGTTTGAGATTGCAAATGATATGCAGGATTCGAGGCTGTCGTTGGCGGGCGCTCAGTCTAAAACCGGTTGGTTTTTACCGCGCGGTAAAGATGCAAAAAAGGCCGGGTCGGGGGATTGGATGCTGCCGCTCGGCTCTGCCCCCTCGACTCACATAGTCAAGATTGCTTCAACTAAACATCCGGATTTGCCGTTCAACGAATTAATTTGCATGACGGCAGCGTCTGCTGCTGGGCTTGAAATTGCCCGTTCAGAAGCTTCGGATACGATTCCTGGTGCGTTCTTTTCCGAGCGTTATGACAGAATCTGGAGCAATGAGCCGCCGTCGATGAGCGGATTCGATGTGCCTCTGAGGCTGCATCAGGAGGATTTTTGCCAAGCGGTTGGCTGGCCTTCGTATATGAAATACGAGACACGTCCCGATAGCTGCTATATGGCTCTTTGCGGCCGATTGATAAGAGAGCAATCGTCTAACGTAATTGCTGATACTCAAATGTTCGCTCGTCAGGTAATGGTCGATTATGCGTTGGGGAATTGCGACTCGCATCTCAAGAACCATTCGTTTCTTTATAGTCCGAGTTGGCGGGAAAAGAGGTTGGCCCCTGCATACGATATTGTTTGCACGACGATAATGGGATACGACCATAATCTTGGGATTGATATTGGGGATCACCGGGTGATCGATGGGGTGACTCCTGAAGATTTCGAATTCATGTCTCAAGATTTGCATCTGCCACTCAAGATGATCAAGAACATCGCGGCGGAAGTGGCTGAAGAGGTGTCTGCCCAGCTTGCAGAACTTGCCTCTGCAACCGGAGATTTGGGTCGGGTCGCTCTGAAAATTCAGACGGATTCCGTTGAGAGAATGAGGGTTCTGGAGCAATTCTCAGCCTAAAGCAAAGCGGGGCCACCGTAATGGTGGTCCCGCTCTTGGAAGATTTGGGCACGTGGGCTTGCGCTCCGCGATGCGTTAGGCGTACGTTTGCTACTTCACGACCAAGATGTCGCAGTCCGTATTGCGCAGCAGGAACGTCGAAATCGAACCCAGCAGCGCATACTTGATCGAGGACAGGCCGCGGGCGCCGCAGAGCACCAGGTCGGGCTTAACCACGTCGAGCATCTCGTCCTTGAGCGTCTCGCGAATACGGCCGGCGCGAATCATGACCTCGACCTCGGGAATATCGGGATTGGCCTTGGCCTCTTCGAGCTGCTTGGCGATGGAGTTCTTAAATGCCTCCTCTAGGCCGTTGACCAGATCGACCGGATAGGAACCGGCGCTCTCGAGCGCCGTGGAATCGATAACGTGGCCGATGATTAGCTTGGCGCCGTTGTTCGCGGCGACCTTGATGGCGCGTGCGAGCACAAAATCCTGCTGCTCAGTACCGTCGAGTGAAACAAATACCTTGGTGTAGCCCTCGTTCATGGTTTCCTCCTTGGTCTATCGCACGGGCGCGGGGCTCGTGCATCGGGCGGGCGCGGGCGCGTTGGCCGCCGGACACTTTATCTTGTTGCAGTTATACCCAAGGATTTGGGTTTGACCGCTCGCAATTCTGTGAACGGGCGAGTTTTTTGGTAAGGGTAGGCGTAGACGCGCCCGAACGGTTGATAATGGGACATCGCCCGCACCGTCCGCAGAACAATATCGGCGGGTGTCTAACGAGGGGGTCCCTTTGGATATTATCGAGCTTCTAAAATCTGCCTTCATGGGCCTGGTCGAGGGCATCACCGAATGGCTGCCTGTTTCGTCGACCGGTCACATGATCTTGGTGGACGAGTTCGTCAAGATGAACGTGAGCGAGACCTTCTGGAATATGTTCCTGGTCGTGATTCAGCTCGGCGCCATTCTGGCCGTCTGTGTGCTGTTCTTCCATGAGCTCAATCCGTTCTCGCCCAGCAAGGGCAAGGAGGGCCGTCGCGACACCTGGGTGCTGTGGGGCAAGATTGTGCTCGGCTGCATTCCCGCCGCGGCGATCGGTCTGCCGCTTAACGACTGGATGGAGGAGCATTTCTACAATGCTCCCGTCGTGGCGCTGGCGCTCATTGTGTACGGCGTGCTGTTTATCGTGATCGAGAACTGGCGCGCGAGCAAGCGCGAGGAAATGGCCGTTGCCGGTTCGTTTGGCTCGCGTGCTGTGGTGTCGGGTGGACGTCCCGCCGGTGCGCACTTTGCGGCGCCCGCCGCGGCTACCGCTGAGGATGAGGACGATGACGAGAATCTGGACTTTGGCTCCATCGCCACGCTCGAGGACCTGAGCTGGAAGACTGCGCTGGGTATCGGCTGCTTCCAGGTGCTTTCGCTGGTGCCTGGTACGTCTCGCTCCGGTTCTACCATCATCGGCGGCCTGCTTTTGGGCTGTACGCGTTCGGTGGCGTCCAAGTTTACGTTCTTCCTGGCCATCCCTGTCATGTTTGGCGCGAGTGCACTCAAGCTGGTCAAATACTTCATCAAGGGCGGCACGTTCGGCGCCAACGAGGTCGCTATCTTGGGCGTGGGCTGCGTTGTGGCCTTTGTGGTTTCGCTCATCGCCATCAAGTGGCTCATGGGCTTCGTCCGCCGTCACGACTTCAAGTGCTTCGGTGTTTACCGCATCATCCTGGGCGTCGTAGTGCTCGCATACTTCTTCGTTCTGGAGCCTATGCTCGGCCTGTAACTTGGTTGACGCTGCGCGGCGGCCAGAGCGACAACTTGTCATTCAAAGAGGGCGGCATGACCAAAAGGTCTATGCCGCCCTCTTTTCATGCCAATTTGTTCGCTCTGGCCGCCGCTCGCTGCTGCTACCGTGACATCGGTGGCTCTGTGATTGGCGCAATGGGGTCAGGTTACTTTGCACCAGCTTGGTGCAGACAAATCTGACCCCATTGCGCCAAATCCGCTGGGGCGGGCCCGATGGTAGCGGACGGAGTCGTGGTGTGATTTGCGTCGGTGTCCGCGCGGCTCGGTATACTGGTACGGCTCAAACTATGGCGCTGCCCGCAGGCGCGCCGTCCGTCAGATGAGGAGTCGCCCATGACCCAGCCCCTGCCCTGGGAAAAGAATGTCGCGGTACCTGTGCCGCCCGCGCCGGAACCCGTGCCGCTCGATGCATACACCGCCCCTGCTGCGCCGGAGCCCGAGCTCGTTCCGCTCGACATCTACGACGCTCCCGCGCCGGCGCCCAAGCCCGCCAAGCCGCTCGTCGACATCGACAGCCTTAATCCCGCTCAGCGCGAGGCGGTCCTGACCACCGAGGGCCCGCTGCTGGTCCTTGCCGGCGCCGGCTCGGGCAAGACCCGCGTCTTGACCTTCCGTATCGCACATATGCTCGGCGACCTGGGCGTTAAGCCCTGGCAGATCCTTGCCATCACGTTTACCAACAAGGCCGCGGCCGAGATGCGTGAGCGTCTGGCGGCACTCATTCCCAGCGGCACCCGTGGCATGTGGGTATGCACCTTCCATGCCATGTGCGTGCGTATGCTGCGCGAGGACGCCGACCTGCTGGGATACACCGGTCAGTTCACCATCTACGATGACGATGACTCAAAGCGCATGGTGCGCGACATTATGCAGGCGCTCGGTATCGAGCAAAAGCAGTTCCCCATCAACATGATCCGCAGCAAGATCAGCTCGGCCAAAAACGCCATGATCGGCCCCGAGGACATGCTCAAATCCGCCGACAGCCCCAATGACAAAAAGGCCGCGCAGGTCTACCTGGAGCTGGAACGCCGCCTGCGCGCCGCCAACGCGATGGACTTCGACGACCTGCTCGTGCGCACGCTCGAGCTGCTGCGCACCCGCCCCGAGGTGCTCGACAAGTACCAGGAGCGCTTCCGCTACATTAGCGTCGACGAGTATCAGGACACCAACCACGTCCAGTACGAGATCGCCAACCTGCTGGCCGCCAAGTACCAAAACCTCATGGTCGTGGGCGACGACGACCAGTCCATTTATAGCTGGCGTGGCGCCGACATCACCAATATCCTGGACTTTGAGAAGGACTTTAAAAACTGCAAGACCGTCAAGCTAGAGCAGAACTACCGCTCCACGGGTCATATCCTGA
The DNA here is from genome assembly GCA_905215755.1 of uncultured bacterium. Taxonomy (GTDB): domain Bacteria; phylum Actinomycetota; class Coriobacteriia; order Coriobacteriales; family Coriobacteriaceae; genus Collinsella. The sequence goes on along the minus strand of CAJMRE010000002.1, from coordinate 104,015 downwards.
GCGCCGCCAACGCCGTGGTGCGTCACAACTCGCAGCGCAAGGAGAAGCGCCTGTTTACGGCCGAGGGCGACGGCGAGAAGATCCAGGCCTTCCAGGCAAGCGATGAGCGCGACGAGGGCCGCTGGATTGCCGGCGAGATCGAAAAGCTGCACTCCAAGGGCACGAGCTACGACGATATTGCTGTGTTCTACCGCACCAACGCCCAGTCGCGTATCCTCGAAGATATGTTCCTGCGCGCAGGCGTGCCCTACAAGATTGTGGGCGGCACGCGATTCTTCGATCGTGCCGAGATCCGCGACGTCATGGCCTACCTCAAGATGATCGTGAACCCGGCAGACGAGATGAGCGTCAAGCGCGTCATCAACACGCCGCGCCGCGGCATCGGCTCCACCTCGATCCAAAAGATTGAGCAGCTGGCGCGCGACAACCGTTGCTCGTTCTTCCAGGCTTGCGAGATCGCGTGCGCCGAAACCGGCATGTTTAGCGCCAAGGTGCGCAATGGCCTGTCGAGCTTTGTGTCGCTGGTGCGCGAGGGTCGCCGCATGGACGGCGAGCTCAAGGACGTTGTCGAGATGATCGTCGATAAGACGGGCCTGCTGCAGGCTTTCCGCGCCGAGGGCACCATGGAGTCCGAGAGCCGCGCCGAGAACATCCAGGAATTCCTGGGTGTCGCTGCCGAATTTGAGGAGACGCATGAGGATATCGAAGGTACGCTCGAGAGCTTGGAAGAGCTGCGCGCTGCCGGTGTTGCCGATGTGCCTGTCAGCGCCGAGCCCGAGCCCGTCGTGGTGAGCGCGCCTGCGCCCGAACCGGGGCCGTCTGCCCCGGTATCCTCGTTTGAGGCGCTCGTTGGTGCGCGTGACGCCGCGGGCTCCAATCCGCTCGATAGCTTGGCCGCTCCGGCGCTGTCTCCGCAGGATGCCCTGGCCGCCGCCATCGCGGGCAACGCGTATGCCGTGCCAACAGAGTTGCCGGCGGGTGCCGTGCATGCCGACGAGATCGAGCGCACCTACGGTCCGCTCACCTGTAAGGCGCTGCCGGCGCTCATGGAGTGGCTGGCCTTGCGCTCCGACTTGGATTCCCTGGCCGGCGAGACGCATGCCATCACCATGATGACCATCCACTCCGCCAAGGGCCTGGAGTTCCCGGCGGTGTTCGTGGCCGGCATGGAGGAGGGTATCTTCCCGCACGTGCACGACTTTGGCGGCGGCGATGACCCGGGCAAGCTCGAGGAGGAGCGTCGCCTGGCCTACGTCGCCATCACGCGCGCCCGTAAGCGCCTGTTCTTGACCTATGCGGCCACGCGTCGCACCTACGGCTCGACCTCTGCCAACCCGCGCTCGCGCTTCCTCAACGAGATTCCGTTTGAGGATATCGAGTTTAGCGGCATCGGTTCTGCCGGTTTTGAGGGCACGGGCTGGGAGAAACGCGGCGACCGTCACGGCACCTTTGGCTCGGGCATGGGCTCGGATATGTACGGCGGCAAGGTGTTTGGTTCGCATACGCGCTCGACCGGCGGTTCCGGTTCGCGCGGCGGATCGAGCTTTGACGATTTCTTTGGCGGCAGCAGCTACGGGGCCGAACGCCATCGTGGGGTCTCGCCCGATGCCGGCCGTGTTGCCTCGACCTTTGGTTCGGGCGCGCCGCGAGCCAAAAAGCCGTCGTCCAAGGTGTCGCCGACGGTGGAGCGCAAGGTCGATCGCGCCAGCGCATCGCAGGACTTTGCCGCGGGCGATACCGTGAGCCACAAGACCTTTGGTACGGGTACCGTGATCTCGGTCGCCGGAGACATGATCGAGGTCCAGTTCGAAAAGACCGGCCAGACCAAAAAGCTTATGAAAGGTTTTGCACCGATCGTCAAGCTGAATGCCTAACTGCGAGGTTGACCGGGCGCGCCGGGGGCTTTGGTCGCCTGCTCGGACAGTCCTGCTCGCACGGAGAGCACATTAAATGCTCTCCGGCTCGTGCGGAACTCGCGATCGACCAAAGCCCCCGTCGCGCCCTCTTCCTTGTGGCGTTACGGCATGCAGCTCGCGAACATCGCTCTGCTCGTTCGCTTTTTGGTCTGGAGAGCCGGGTGGGCTGATAAATAGATATGGCAAGGGACTCCTCCGTTGAAGAACGGGGGAGCCCCTTGTTGCGTTTTGGGTTGTTTCTGCGGCTTACAGATGGCTGATGATCAGCTCCATGGTGCCCTCGAGTTCAATCTTGTTCACGGTGGACGGCGCCAGTAGGTGACTGCCCTTGTGGACGGAGTCGCCGCAGACGGTGCCTTTGCCGTCGATGACCGAGAGGCACATGAAGGGCCAGCGCTGCTCCAGGGTCTTGCTGCCGTCCACGCGAACGCGGTCGACGGTGTAGCAGGGGTTGGACTCGAGCTCGGTCACGCCATTGACTTCGGGTGCGGTCACGGTGCCGTCGGTCGGGGCCTGCGCGTTAAAGTTGATACAGTCCAGGCTCTGCTCAATGTGCAGCGGGCGCAGTTTGCCGTCGGTGCCGGGACGGTCGTAGTCGTACAGGCGATACGTCACGTCGCTCGACTGCTGCGTCTCCAGAATCAGCGTGCCGGTCTTGATGGCGTGAACGGTGCCGGAGTCGATTTGGAAAAAGTCGCCCTTGTGGATCGGCAGCACGTTGAGCATGTCGTCCCAGCGACCCTCTTCGATCATCTGCGCGGCCTCGGCACGGTCATGTGCGCGCTGGCCGACGATGATCGTGGCGCCGGGCTCGCAATCCAGCACGTACCAGCACTCGGTCTTGCCCAGGCTACCGTTCTCATGCTCGGCGGCGTACTCGTCGTTGGGGTGGATCTGGATCGACAGGTCGTCCTTGGCGTCCAGAATCTTAATGAGCAGCGGGAACTCCTTGCCCTCGCAGTTGCCAAAGAGCTCGCGATGCTCGGCCCACAGCCACGACAGCGTGTGGCCGGCGTACGGACCCTCGGCAATCTGGCAATCGCCGTTGGGGTGCGCCGAGATGGCCCAGCACTCACCGATGGGACCCTCGGGAATGTCATAGCCAAAGACGGTCTCCAGCTGGCGGCCGCCCCAAATCTTCTCGTGGAAGATCGGCGTGAGTTTAATCAAATCGGACATGTGCATACCCCCATCAGGTTGTGCAGGCACCTCGCGAAAAACGGCTCAAAGCGAGCGCCTGCCGGATTACAAACTTAAGCCAACGTTACGTTGTGCAGCTCAAAGCGGTCGCCCACGTTGCGCGAAATCGAGTACTCAAACGCGGCGCCGCTGTCCAAAAAGCCAATCTGGTTGAGCTCGAGCAGGGGAGAGCCGGGCTTGGTGTTCAGGCGCTTGGCCTCTTCCTCGGTTGCCGCCACGGCACGAATGGTGCGGTGGAAGCTCGAGATCTTAAGCCCGCATTGCTCGCGGATATAGCTGTAGACCGACGCGTACAGGTCCTTTTTCTTCAGGCCCGGGATCAGCTCGAGCGGCATATAGGTGTACTCGATAACGATGGGCAGGCCATCGACCTCGCGTACGCGCACGATGTGATAGGCAAAGTCGTCTTCGGCCATTCCCAGCTGGGAGGCAACCTCTGCCGGCGGATTGACGATCGAGAAATCGTAGACCACCGAGGCAACCTTCTCACCGCGATGCTCGTAGGTAAAGCCCTGCGCGCGGTCGTTTCTGCCTTGGAAAAACGCTTTGCCGGGAAGCCCCGCGGTGTCCTTGACGTAGGTGCCCGATCCGCGACGGCTCGTGACCAAGCCTTCCTCGGTAATTTGCTCAATTGCTCGTTTGACGGTGATCTTGGAAACGCCATACAGCTCGCAGAACTCAACGACAGTGGGTAGCTTGTCGCCGGGCTTAAGGGCGCCATCCTCGATACTGCGACGAATATCCGCAGCTATTGACTCATATTTGGGAATCATGGAACCCCCTTTCTAACATGAATGCCTGTAAAAGAAAGTATACCTACTATAAAAGCATCTATATGGCTTTAATCAAAGAAGTTCGAGAAAGAAAAACAAAAAAGACGCTTTACATAAAAAATTAGAGCGCTATAGTTATAGATAACAAGCGAGATGCATGAGCATCGCCTGTACCGCTTGGAGACGGATTTGTTTTGGTGGGTCGGATATCCGGATAACCGGTGCGCGCCCGCGCCGGATTACCCGCCAAAGCAAACCCGCCTCCAATCGGAGGCTCAAAGACACGAAAGCGAGGACTTCGATGGCACAGTATCAGCTGCCCAGCGACTTTTTCTTTGGCGCGGCCATGTCCGGTCCGCAGACCGAGGGCCAGTGGAACCAGGGCGGCAAGCTCGAGAACCTGTGGGACACCTGGTCCATGCAGGATCTGGGCTCGTTCTATAACCGCGTGGGTTCCTATGCCGGTAACGACTTTATGGCCAAGTACAAGGACGACCTTCGCATCATGAAGGACCTGGGCCTGGATACCTATCGCACCTCCATCCAGTGGAGCCGCCTGCTCGATGCCGACGGCAACCTCAACGAGGAGGGTGCTGCGTGGTACCACGAGCTGTTCCGCGCTTCCCGCGAGGCAGGCCTGGAGCCGTTCGTCAACCTTTACCACTTCGATATGCCCACCTATCTCTTTGACCGTGGCGGTTGGGAGAGCCGCGAGGTCGTCGAGGCCTACGCGCATTACGCCGACGTCGCCTTCCGCGAGTTCGGTCAAGAGATCAAGTACTGGTTTACCTTTAACGAGCCCATCGTCGAGCCCGAGCAGCGCTACCAGGAGGGCGTGTGGTTCCCGCAGCTCCACGACTTCAACCGTGCTCGCACCGTGCAGTACCACATTTCGCTGGCGCACGCGCTGGCTGTTGCCAACTATCGCAAGGCCTATGACAAGGGCGCCGTTCGCGCCGATGCCAAGATCGGCATGATCAACTGCTTCACCCCGGTCTACACCAAGGAGAACCCCAGCGAGGCAGACCTCGAGGCCGTGCGTATGACCAGCGGCATCAACAATCGCTGGTGGCTCGACCTTATCACCAAGGGCGAGCTTCCCGCCGACGTGCTCGACAGCCTGGCCGAGGGCGGCGTCAAGCTTCCGTTCCGCGCCGGTGACCAGGAGATCCTCAAGCAGGGCGTCGTTGACTGGCTTGGCTGCAACTACTACCATCCCACGCGCGTCCAGGCGCCGGCGAGCAAGATCGACCAGTACGGTCTGCCGCACTTTGCCGACGAGTACGTGTGGCCCGATGCCGTCATGAACAAGAGCCGCGGCTGGGAGATTTACCCGAAGGGCCTCTACGACTTTGGCATGGACTGCGCCAAGAACTATCCCGATCTTGAGTGGTTCGTCTCCGAGAACGGCATCGGCATCATGGACGAGTACAAGAATCGTGACGCCGAGGGAACCATTCAGGACGACTATCGCGTCGACTTTGTGCGCCAGCACCTTGAGTGGGTCGCCAAGGCCATTGACGAAGGGGCCAAGTGCCGCGGCTACCACTACTGGGCCGTCATTGACAACTGGTCCTGGGCAAATGCCTTCAAGAACCGTTATGGCTTTGTCGAGGTCGACCTCATGGACGGCTATCAGCGCCGTCTTAAGAAATCGGCAGCTTGGCTCAAGCAGGTCGCCACGACCCACGTGGTGGATTAGCGATCGGGCGCTCAGCCCCAAAACGGGCGCTCAGCCCCTGCGCAAACGCGCAATAACATTGGCACATCTGGTGGCAGAGGGCGACAGACCACCGTGCGCATAGGAAAAGGCCGGATTTGAAAGTTAGGAGCAATCATGGCCAGTGACAACGGAAAGAGCTTCCTCGACAAATTTGCCGAGGTCTCTGCGAAGGTGGGAAACCAGGTTCATCTGCGTTCCCTGCGCGATGCCTTCGCGACCATCACGCCGCTCTATATCCTTGCGGGTATCGCGGTTCTTATCAACAACGTCGTGTTCCCTCTGTTCCCGCTCGATGCGGCGGGCCTCGCCAACCTCCAGACCTGGGGCTCGGCAATCACCCTGGGCACCCTTAACGTGTCCGCCATTATCCTGGCCGGTCTGATTGGCTACAGCCTCGCCAAGAACGAGCGTTTCGATAACCCGCTTGCCTGCGTGGTTGTCGCTATCTCTGCCTTCGTCATCATGATGCCGCAGCAGATCACCGCCACCCTTGCCGCCACGAGCCCGCTTCTCACCGACAAGATCACCTCCGCCGAGGTCACCGGTGCCCTTTCGACCGCCAACACCGGTACCAACGGCCTGTTCTCGGCCATCATCATCGCCCTGCTCTCCACGACGCTCTTCATCAAGATCTCGGGCGTCGAGAAGCTCAAGGTCAAGCTGGGCGAGGGCGTACCTCCTGCGGTCTCCAACTCCTTCAACGTCATGATCCCAATGCTGCTCAACCTCTCGATCTTCGCTATCGCCTCGGCCCTGCTCGCCGTCTGCGCCGGCACCGACCTGTGCACCATCATCTCCACCTGCATCTCCAACCCGCTCAAGAGCATCATGAACGCCGGTCCGTGGGCTGTCATCCTCATCTACACCCTCGCCAACCTGCTGTTCTGCGTTGGTATTCACCAGTCCACCATCTCGGGCGCTACCGTCGAGCCGATCCTGACCATGCTCATCGTCGACAACATGGCTACCTTTGCCGCCGGCGGTACCATCCAGCCCGATCACTACATGAACATGCAGATCGTCAACAGCTTCGCCCTCATCGGCGGCTCGGGCTGCACCCTCATGCTGCTGCTCGACACCTTCCTGTTCTCCAAGAACAAGGCCTCCAAGACCGTTGCCAAGATGGCCATTCTGCCTGGCCTGTTCAACATCAACGAGCCGGTCATCTACGGTTACCCCATCGTGTACAACCTGCCGCTCATGATTCCGTTCGTGCTTCTTCCCGACCTGTTCATCGGTGTCACCTATGGCCTGACCTGCGCTGGCATCATCAGCCCCTGCATCGCTCAGGTGCCTTGGACCATGCCGCCCGTCATCAACGCCCTGCTTGCTACGGGCTTTGACTGGCGCGCCGGCGTGTGGCAGGCTCTGGAGCTGGTCATCGGAATGGCTGTCTACCTGCCCTTTATGAGGATCTCCGAGAAGGCCATCGCTAAGCAGGAGGCCCTCGCCGAGCAGAACGCCTAGCGTTTGTCCATTCCACCCTTGCGGGTACCGATGCTTGGTACCGGTACCCGTATCTCCTTTTTTGCCTAAACGTGCAAAACAGGGGAAAGATAACCACAAGGATTTATCCAGTTTGTCGTCTGCGCGCCGCGCAGTTATAAGGAGGAAACCATGAAGAAGATCATGCTTTGCTGCAATGCCGGCATGTCCACGAGTCTGCTGGTCCAGAAGATGCAGTCCGAGGTCGCGAGCCGTGGTCTGGACATCGAGGTCGAAGCCCGTCCTATGAATGAGGCCCACGATCACCTGGACGAGTGCGACATCCTGCTGCTCGGCCCGCAGATCGGCTACACCAAGGGCGACTTTGAGAAGGAGGCCGCCGGCCGTTTCCCGGTCGAGGTCATCAACATGGTCGACTATGGCCGCATGAACGCCGCCGGCATCATCGACCACTGCGTCAGCGTGATGGGCTAGGTGCAGCGCATGGAGGATATGAACGAACTGCAGATGACCTGCTTCGAGATCATCAGCTACGTCGGTACCGCCAAGAGCATGTACATCAACGCCGTGCAGAAGGCCAAGGAGGGCGATTTCGACGCCGCCGAGGAGCTCATTAAGCAGGGCGACGAGGCCTATAACGGCGGCCACGATGTTCACATGGGACTTCTTAAGAAGGAGGCCAATGGCGAGCGCAACGGCGAGGCCCCGCTGATTCTGCTGCACGCCGAGGACCAGATGGCCGGCACCGAGACCATGCGCGTCATGGCCACGGAGCTCATTGAGGTCCACAAACAGCTACAGGCACTCAAGGCCTAGCTGGCGTTTTCGCCGCGACGGATCGTGCGGTTCGCATACAATCCAGTCCCTTTTGCAGGCGCCGGGAGTCTCCCTCTCCCGGCGCTTTTTGTTTGGCGAGTTGCTGAGCGTCATTGCTCGTTGAGCGGGCGGACGTTTCCCCAGATAAAACCTGCCAAAACAAACCTGTCCCTTTTTGGCGGGTTTTTGTCTTGAGAGCGGTACCATACAGGCAATGTTTAAACGAGAAAGGTGGGCTCTCATGGAACCTAAGCAGTACTACATCGGCATTGACGTCGGCGGCACTTCGGTTAAGGAGGGCCTGTTCGACGAGGACGGCAACCTGCTTGCCAAGGCCAGCGTGCCCACGCCTCCCATCGTTGACGCTGCGGGCTTTGCCGCGGTGACCGAGGCTATCGACCAGGTGGTCGCCAAGGCCCAGATTCCGCGTGCCTTTGTGTCGGGCATTGGCCTGGCCGTTCCGTGCCCCATCCCGGCATCGGGCGATGCCAAGGTCAAGGCGAACATCGCCATCAACCTGCCCGAGCTTAAGATTGCCATCCAGGAGCACTGCCCCGACGCGGTCGTTAAGTACGAGAACGACGCCAACGCTGCTGCTATGGGCGAGGCCTGGCTCGGCTCTGCCAAGGGCGTACAGAACGTGGTGATGGTCACCATTGGTACCGGCGTGGGCGGCGGCGTTATCGTTAACGGCGACGTGGTATCGGGCGTTGTGGGTGCTGGCGGCGAGATTGGCCACATGTGCCTGAACCCGGCCGAGGAGCGCACCTGCGGCTGCGGCGGCCATGGCCACCTGGAGCAGTATTCCAGCGCCACCGGCGTGGTGAGCAACTACCTTGCCGAGTGCAAGAAAGCGGGCGTCGAGCCCATCGAGCTGACCGGCCCCTCCGATTCCAAGGACGTGTTCCAGGCCTGCCGTGAGGGCGACAAGCTCGCGCTGGCCGCGGCCGATACCATGGCTGACTATCTCGGCCGCGCACTGGCGCTTATTGCCAACGTGGTTGATCCCGAGATGTTCCTCATCGGCGGCGGCGCCTCCGCCTCGGCCGATGTCTACCTCGACAAGGTTCGCGAGCACTTTAAGCAGTACGCGCTTTCCGCCTCGCGCGAGACGCCCATCAAGGTCGCTTCGCTCGGAAACGACGCCGGTATCATCGGTGCCGCCTACGTAGCCCTGCGCGCCGCCGGCAAATAGCTGGTGCAAGGGGGACAGGTTACTTTGCACCAACATAGTGCAAAAGGGACAGCCTTGGCCCCCGTGCCTGCCCCAAAATATGCCGTGGCCCTTCCGTCTGCGAAGGCTCGGCATCGGCGTGCTACCATAGCTACGTCCAAGTACACATATCAAGTGGAGGATATCCATGGCAAACGTTCTTGTCTTTGGTCACCAGAACCCCGATAACGACGCCATCATGAGCGCCGTCGTCCTGTCCCAGCTGCTCAACCAGGTTGAGTATGCTGGCAACACCTACGAGGCTTGCGCTCTGGGTCAGCTTCCGGCCGAGTCCGCCAAGCTGCTCGCCGACGCCGGCATTGCCGAGCCCCGCGTGATCGAGTCCGTCGAGGCCGGCCAGCTCGTCGTTCTCACCGACCACAACGAGTCCGCCCAGTCCGTCGCCGGCCTTAAGGACGCCACGGTCTTTGGCGTTGTCGATCATCACCGCATTGGCGACTTCGAGACCGCCGGCCCGCTACACTACATCTGCCTGCCCTGGGGTTCCAGCTGCACCATCGTCACCAAGCTCGCCGGCGTGCTCGGCGTTGAGCTTTCCGACGTCCAGGCCAAGCTGCTGCTCTCGGCCATGATGACCGACACGCTTATGCTCAAGAGCCCCACCACCACCGATGTCGACCGCGCCGTCGCCGCCAAGCTCGGCGAGCAGGTGGGCGTCGACCCGGTTAAGTTTGGCATGGAGGTCTTCCTCACCCGTCCTTCCGGCTCCTTCACCGCAGCCGAGATGGTCGGCAACGACATCAAGATGTTCGAGCCCGCCGGCAAGAAGCTGCTCATCGGCCAGTACGAGACTGTCGACAAGACCCGCGCACTCGGCATGATCGACGAGATTCGCGAGGCCATGCGCGCCTACGCCGCCGAGAAGGGTGCTGACGGCATTGTCCTGTGCATCACCGACATCATGGAGGAGGGCTCGCAGGTCCTGCTCGAGGGCGAGACCGAGGCTGCTCAGAAGGGCCTGGGCATTGCCGACGAGCACGACGGCGTCTGGATGCCGGGCGTCCTCTCCCGTAAGAAGCAGGTCGCTGCCCCCATCATGGCCGCCTGCTAGGTTTAGTTGACCGAACGCCACGACCGGATCGCGGACGCCCCGCGCTCCGGTCGTTTTTTGTGCACGGCGCCGCGTCGTCTCTCGGACAGGTGTGCCCGTGCCGTTGAGCAAATAATGTTCAACCTGTGGTTCCGCTTTTCGGCCACGCCTGCGTGCTTGTCGTGCAGGGTAGGCTAGATGCAAGCGTAATACGTTAGAGCGCGGCGCCGCCACTTGGGCGGGCCGTGCTTTTTTAAGACGGGAACTTTCCCGTGAAAGGAGCCGCCCATGGCAGCAACTGAGCAGCTGTTCAACGTTCGTGAGCGCAAGCGCTTTGAACGTCACGACATTTGGGAGCGCATCGCCGAGAACGGCACGATTTCCGCCGCGGTCATGGTGATTGCCGCCATCGCCGCCGTCATTTGCGCCAATACCGATGCCTACGAGGCCATCCATCACTTTTTGGAGACCCCGCTGTATGTGGGTCTGGGCAACCTTACGGCTGGTCTCACCGTTGAGCTTTTCGTCAACGACTTCCTCATGGCGATTTTCTTTTTGTTGGTGGGCATTGAGCTTAAGTACGAGATGACGGTCGGCGAGCTCAAAAACCCGCGTCAGGCCATGCTTCCCATGCTGGCAGCCGTGGGCGGCGTCGTCGTTCCCGCCTGCATCTACCTGATCTTTAACCATGCCGGCGCGCACAACGGCTGGGCCATTCCCATGGCAACCGATATTGCCTTTGCGCTGGGCGTGCTGTCGCTTTTGGGCAATCGCGTGCCCAACGGCGTGCGCGTGTTCTTCTCGACGCTCGCCATCGCCGACGACCTCATCTCCATCGCCGCCATCGCCATTTTCTACGGTCAGAGCCCCAATCCGTTTTGGTTGGGCGCCGCCGCGCTTGTGACCTGCGCGCTCGTGTGGCTCAACAAGACGCAGCATTACCGCCTTGCCCCGTATTCGGTACTGGGTCTGCTGTTGTGGTTCTGCATGTTCAAGAGCGGCGTGCATGCCACGCTTGCTGGCGTCATCTTGGCCTTTACCATCCCGGCCAAGTGCGGCGTCAAGCTCGATAGCCTCACCGATTGGCTGGGCGAGTGCCTGCCGCTGCTCGATGACCGTTACGATGACGAGGCACACATCCTGGGCCAGCATGACTTTACCGTCTCGACCACCAAGGTCGAGCGCGTCATGCACCGCGTGACCCCGCCGCTCATCCGCATGGAGCGTCTGATCTCCACGCCGGTCAACTTTGTGATCCTGCCGATCTTTGCATTTGTCAACGCGCAGGTTCGTCTGGTGGGCGTGGACATGAGCACGCTGCTCACCGATCCGGTGACGCTCGGTGTGTACTTTGGCATGCTGCTGGGCAAGCCGATCGGTATCTTTGGCATGACGTTCGCGCTGGTCAAGCTTAAGATTTCCGAGCTGCCGCACAACGTCAACTGGCACATGATCGCCGGCGTGGGCATTCTGGGCGGCATCGGCTTTACCATGTCGATCCTCATCAGCGGCCTCGCCTTCCCGACGGCCCAGTTCGAGGTTCTTGCCGCGAAGGCCGCCATCCTTGCCGGTTCGGTCTCCGCTGCCGTAATCGGCATGATCTACATGAGCGTGGTCTGCAAACATCCCTCGCCCAAGGACGAGTAAAAGCGCGAAACTGGGTTTAGCGCGGTTCGAACGCGTGCAAAATGCGGTTTAGAGCAGTGCCTGCCATCCGCCGGAAACCCTCGTGTGCAAAAAATGCCGTTTGTGAGTACTGTCACAAACGGCATTTCATTTTACACAGGAAAAATAATGGACACAATCATGTTATCTGTACAATAACGAGTAATCGTTTGACTACAGTTTGGCGACAGATACCGCCCGGAAAGGATATTCAGGCGCAAAAATGCCGATTTGGGGCCCGAATCGCTGCCACTAAAAAGGTAACAGTACTCATATTTGCCCTTTTTTGCACACGGGCCCCAATGACTAGGGCTATTCCACCGTTCCGTAGACGGCGCCCCAGCCGTGGGCGGCCAAGGCGGAGTTGAGCTGGTCGCAAAGTGACTGGCGGTCGTAGTAGCCGGGCGGCAAAAGGTTGACGATTTCCATGAGGTCGGGTGCCAGGTCCAAGATCTCGGCCTGCACAATTAGGTCCAGGCGGTCGATGGCGTGGCGATCGTAAAACAGTCCGTCGACCAGGCGCTGCAGGTCGCCGAATTCCTCGGCCCTAAACGATCCGTACTCCATAGTGCCTCCTTGGGCGCCCCACGCCGCCATGCGCGGCGATTCGTAATTCATTGCGATGAACTTAATCTATCACGGCTTCATACCGTTGCGGCGGTGGCGGTCTATACTTAGACGAACTGCAACGTACCGCTTCGCGAAAGGTCGCACCCATGCAGACGATCTACCAGAAGATGGAAACCACCGAACTCGATGCCGCCATCGAGGCGCTCAAAGCCGAGGTCGCCGAGGTCAAGGCCAAGGGCCTGGCGCTCGACATGGCCCGCGGCAAGCCGTCGCCCTCCCAGGTGGACATCTCTCGACCCATGCTCGATATCCTCAATGCCGATGCCGATCTGCACGACGGCAACGTCGACTGTTCCAACTACGGCTGCTTTGAGGGCATTCCCTCGGCACGCAAGCTGGCGGGGGAGTTCCTGGGTTGCCCTGCCGAGCAGACGCTCGTGCTGGGCTCGTCGAGTTTGCTGATTGAGCACGACATCGCCGGCATGTTCTGGCGCTGTGGCTCGTGCGGCAGCGAGCCCTGGGACGCCTACGAGGCCGCGCACGACGGCAAGAAGGTCAAGTTCCTGTGCCCCGTTCCCGGCTACGATCGCCACTTTGGCATCACCGCCGATCTGGGTATCGAGAATGTCCCCGTTGCGATGACCGACAACGGCCCCGACATGGACGAGGTCGAGCGCCTGGTTGCTGCCGACGACTCCATCAAGGGTATCTGGTGCGTGCCCAAGTATTCCAACCCCACGGGCATCACCTTTAGCGAGGACACCGTGCGCCGCCTAGTCGAGATGCCCACGGCCGCGCCCGATTTCCGCATCTTCTGGGACAACGCCTACTGCGTGCATGACCTGTACGACGAGACCGACGAACTTGCCAACATCTTTGACCTCGCTCGCGCGGCGGGCACCGAGGACCGTGTGGTGGCCTTTGCCTCGACGTCCAAGATCACCTTCCCGGGCGCCGGCATCGGCTTTATCGGTGCGAGCCCCGCGGTTATCGCCGAGTTCTCCAAGCGCCTGAAGGCCGGCCTCATCAGCGCCGACAAGCTCAACCAGCTGCGTCACGTGCGCTTCCTTCCCACCATCGAGGCGGTTAAGGAGCACATGAAAAAGCATGCCGAGTTCCTGCGTCCGCGCTTTGAGGCCGTCGAGCGCAAGCTCACCGAGGGCTTGGGCGACACGGGCTGCGCCACCTGGACGCACCCCCGCGGCGGCTACTTTGTGAGCTTCGATGGTCCCGAGGGCTCGGCCCAAAAGGTCGCCGCGCTTTGCGCCGAGCTGGGCGTTAAGCTCACGCCGGCCGGTGCCACCTGGCCTTATGGCAAGGACCCGCGCGACACCAACATCCGCATCGCGCCGAGCTATCCCACGGTTGAGGATCTGGAAGCCGCGCTCGATGTGCTGGTGCTGGCCGTTAAGCTCGTCGCCGCCGAGCTGGCGCGCGCCGAGCGCGCCTAGCGCACAGCCCCGCATTATCCGCACTCTCGCTACGCAAAGGAGCGTATACATGGATTTGGTTATTTCCACCAACCCCACGCCGGAGCTATACACCATTAAGGTGACCGGCGAGATCGACATCTCTAACGCCGACAGCCTGCGCAACGCTATCGATCTGGCGCTCGAGCAGCCCACCGAGGCCGTTGAGCTCGACTTTGCCCAGGTGAGCTATATCGATTCGACGGGCATTGGCGTGCTCGTGGGCGCCGCACATCACGCGGTCGACCATGGTAAGCGCTTCAGCTGCGTCAACGTGCAGTCCCCGGTGATGCGCGTGGTCCAGTTGCTGGGCGTCGACCAGGAGATTTCGATCACCGCGGCATAAGCTTTCGCCCCAAAAAGGGCCGTGCCGTTTGGCATATGTTTGTGATGCGCTCGGACGTTTTGGCGTCCGGGCGCTATACTTGACCGAATGAATAGACGAGTTCCGGCCGAATGGCGCGGTGCGGGCTCGACTCACATCGAGCCTTGGAGGTATGTGTGTTTGGTATTGGAGAGGGTGAGCTCGCGATCATCGTGGTCTTCGGCTTTTTGCTGTTTGGCCCGGATAAGCTCCCGCAGATGGGCCGCACGATCGGCCGTGCCATCCGTCAGTTCCGCGAGACGCAGGAAAAGATGACGGCCGTTGTTCAGTCCGAGATTATCGATCCGGTGAGCGAGGCCGCGTCGGCTCCGGTCAAGCCCAAGAAGGCTGCTGCGACCGACGACGATTCCGATGCGGACGAGGATGCCGCCGAGACGGCAGCGCCCGCCAAGAAGGAGACCTTTGCCGAGCGTCGCGCCCGCCTTGCTGCCGAGAAGGCCGCAAGCGAGGGTGCCGCTGAGGGCGAAGGTGCTGCTGAGGAGCCTGCGACCGAGGGCGCCGCCGCCGGGTCCGCCGATGCCGCCGCCGAGTCCGCTTCCACTGCAGAGCCGGAGCCCGAGCCCGAGCCGGCAGAGCCCACGACGGCTGACCTCTACGCCCGTCGTCCCCGCAAGCGCAAGGCCGTCGTCGACCAGCTCGCTCGCGAGCTCGAGGCCGAGGACGACGCCGCTGCCGCCGATGCCCCGAAGGGAGGCGATGAGTAATGCCTATCGGACCTGCTCGTATGCCGCTCTTCGATCACTTGGGAGAGCTCCGTCGCCGCCTGACCATCGTGGTCGTGTCGGTGTTTGCCGCCGCCATCGTGCTGTATTTCGCCACGCCCGTGGTGCTCGACATCTTGGAAGACCCCATCCGCTCCTTTGTGCCGGACGGTAAGTTCTACATCACCACCACGCTCGGCGGTTTTGGCCTGCGCTTCTCGCTGGCCATCAAGATGGCCGTGGTCATGTGCACGCCCATGATCATCTGGCAGATCCTTGCATTTTTCCTGCCGGCGCTTCGCCCCAACGAGCGCAAGTGGGTCGTGCCCACGGTGCTCGCCTCGACGGTGCTGTTCTTCCTGGGTGCCATCTTCTGCTACTTCATCATCATCCCGGCGGGCTTTGAGTGGCTCATCGGCGAGACCTCGGCCGTCGCTACGGCGCTGCCCGACCTGGAGAACTACGTCAACATGGAGCTGCTCTTTATGATCGGCTTTGGTGTGGCGTTCGAGCTGCCGCTCATCATCTTCTACCTGTCCGTCTTCCACATCGTTTCCTACGCGGCCTTCCGCAGCGCCTGGCGCTACGTGTACGTAGGCCTGCTCGTGGGTTCGGCTGTGATCACGCCCGACGGATCGCCCGTCACCCTGGGCCTTATGTACGGCGCCCTGCTCTCGCTCTACGAGATTTCGCTCGCCATCGCCCGTGTGGTCATTACCGCGCGCGAGGGCAAGGAGGGCTTGTTTGTGAGTCGTCTGGACCTGTTCTCGGACGATGAGGACGACGAGGAGTAAATCGGTATGCACGAGGTTGGCATTGTCAACGGCATACTCGATACAGTGATTCGCGCGGCGCGTGGGGCGGGGGCCTCGCGCGCCGTTTTGGTTACGCTGCGTATCGGGGATATGACCGAGGTCGTGCGCGAGGCGCTCGACTTTGCGTGGGAGACGTTTCGTGACGAGGACCCGCTCACGCGCGGCTGCGAGCTTGCCGTGGAGGAGGTCCATCCACAAAGCGAGTGCTTGGACTGCGGTGAGGTCTTTGAGCACGACCGTTTCCACTGCCGCTGCCCCCAGTGCGGCGGCGCCAATGTGCGCCTACTGCACGGCCGCGAGCTCGACATCGCAAGTATCGAAATCGAAACCCCCGATGATTAGCCCATCAGCCATCTGGGGACGGGGTATAAAGGGGCAGAAGTAAGGAGTGCCGAATATGGCCGAGAAAACGATTGATATCGCGTCGCCGATTCTGTCGCGCAACGAACGCCTGGCAGATCAGCTGCGTCAGCGATTTCATGAGACAAACACCTACGTGATTAACGTGCTGTCGAGCCCCGGCTCGGGCAAGACCACCACGATCCTGGGCACCAACGAGCGCCTGCGCGACAAGGCGGGCCTGCGTTGCGCCGTCATCGAGGGCGATATCGCCTCGGACGTCGACGCCATCACCATGAAGGAAGCCGGCATGCCCGCCATCCAGATCAACACGGGCGGCCTGTGCCACCTCGAGGGCAACATGATCATGGAGGCCGTTGACGCGTTCGACCAAGCGGTGGGCCTTCAAAACATCGATGTCATCTTTATCGAAAACGTGGGCAACTTGGTCTGCCCAGTCGACTTTGACCTGGGCGAGAACCTGTCCATCATGATTCTCTCGGTGCCCGAGGGCGACGACAAGCCCGTCAAGTACCCGGGCATCTTCCAGCACGCCGGCGCGCAACTGCTCAACAAGGTCGATGTGGCTCCGGCTTTCGATTTTGACATGGATAGGTATACTAAGACACTCGATGACCTCAATCCGCAGGCGCCGCGGTTTGCCGTGAGCGCGCGCAAGGGCGAGGGCATGGATGCCTGGTGCGATTGGCTCATCGGGCAGATTGAGCAAGCAAGGGCGTAAGTCGGCCGCCATACGGGCGGGCGTAGCCGCAGAGATACGAGATAGGAGCCTCTTTTGAAGCTCATCATCGCCGAGAAAAACGACGCCGCGCGTCAGATTGCCGAGCGGCTGTCCACGGGTAAGCCCAAAAAGGACAAGGTGTACAACACCGCCATCTACCGTTTTGAGTGGAAGGGCGAGGAGTGCGTGACGATCGGCCTTGCCGGTCACATCCTTGCGCCCGATTTTTGCGACAGCGTGCTGTTCGATAAAAAGTTGGGTTGGTATTCGGTGACCGAAGACGGCGAGATGCTGCCGGCCGATATGCCCGATGGCCTGGCCCGCCCGCCGTACGACACCAAGCGCAAGCCGTTCCTTGCCGATGGCATTTCCATCAAGGGCTGGAAGCTCGAGAGCCTGCCTTACCTCACCTGGGCGCCCGTCATTAAGCTACCGGCCGAGAAGGAGCTCATTCGTTCGCTCAAGAACCTCGCTAAAAAGTCCGACAGCGTCATTATCGCCACGGACTTCGACCGCGAGGGCGAGCTGATCGGCTCGGACGCTCTCAACAAGGTGCGCGAGGTTGCGCCGGACTTGCCGGTTGCCCGCGCCCAGTACTCTTCGTTTACTAAGGCCGAGATCACGCAGGCCTTCGATAATCTCGTCTCGCTCGACCAGAATCTGGCCGACGCCGGCGAGAGCCGCCAGCACATCGACCTCATTTGGGGCGCGGTGCTCACGCGCTATCTGACGCTAGCCAAGTTTGGCGGCTTTGGCAACGTGCGCTCTGCCGGCCGCGTGCAGACGCCGACGCTTGCCCTGGTGGTCGAGCGCGAGCGCGAGCGCATGGCGTTTGTGCCCGAGGACTATTGGCAGATTCGCGGCATGGGTGCCGCGCAGGGCGCTGCCGAGGACGATCGCTTTAAGATCGCGCACAAGACGGCGCGCTTTACCGACAAAGATGCCGCCGAGACGGCGTACGGCCACGTCGACGGCGCCACGACGGCAACCGTCGCCGCGGTGACCAAGCGCTCGCGCAAGCAGCAGCCGCCCACGCCATTTGCGACGACCTCGCTGCAGGCTGCCGCCGCGGCCGAGGGCATCTCGCCTGCGCGTACCATGCGCATCGCCGAATCCCTCTACATGGCGGGTCTCATCAGCTACCCGCGTGTCGACAACACCGTGTACCCCGCGACGCTCGACCTGGGCGCCGTGGTGAGCGACCTGGCAAAGATCAACCCGGCGCTGGCGCCCGTGTGCAAAAAGGTGCTCGCCGGTCCCATGAAGCCCACGCGCGGCAAGGTCGAGACCACCGACCACCCGCCGATCTATCCCACGGGCGAGGGCGATCCGTCCACGCTCGACGGCGGTCAGCGCAAGCTCTACGACCTCATCGCCCGCCGCTTCCTGGCGACGCTCATGGGTCCCGCGACCATCGAGAACACCAAGCTCGAGCTCGACGTCAACGGCGAGCCGTTCGTGGCTTCGGGCGACGTGCTCGTGACCCCGGGCTTCCGCGAGGCCTATCCGTACGGTCTTAAGCGCGACGAGCAGATGCCGCCGCTGGAGCAAGGCGATACGGTCGACGTGTTCGACATTAAGCTCGAGGCCAAGCAGACCGAGCCGCCCGCGCGCTACAGCCAGGGCAAACTCGTGCAGGAGATGGAGAAGCGCGGCCTGGGCACCAAGTCCACGCGCGCGAGCATCATCGAGCGCCTGTATGCCGTGCGCTACCTCAAAAACGATCCCGTGGAGCCGAGTCAGCTGGGCATCGCCATCATCGACGCGCTGACGCAGTTTGCCCCGCGCATCACGAGCCCCGATATGACCAGCGAGCTCGACGGCGACATGACCCGTGTGGAGCGTGGTGAGGATACCGAGGAGCATGTCGTGACGCACTCGCGCGCGCTGCTGGCCGGCGTGCTCGACGAGCTGCTCAAGCACACGCAGGAGCTGGGCGACGCCATCAGCGATGCCGTCATGGCCGATGCGCGCGTGGGCGCCTGCCCCAAGTGCGGCAAGGACCTGGTTATGAAGACGAGCGCCAAGACCCGCGGCAGCTTCATCGGTTGCATGGGCTGGCCCGACTGCGACGTGACCTATCCGGTGCCGAGCGGCGTCAAGGTAAGCCCGCTCGAGGGCGAGGCGGCCGTGTGTCCCGAGTGCGGTGCGCCGCGCATCAAGTGCCAGCCGTTCCGCCAGAAGGCCTTCGAGATCTGCGTGAACCCGACGTGCCCCACCAACTACGAGCCCGACCTTAAGGTGGGCGAGTGCAAGGTGTGCGCCGAGGCCGGACGCCATGGCGACCTGATCGCGCACAAGAGTGAGAAGAGCGGCAAGCGCTTTATCCGCTGCACCAACTACGATGACTGCGGCGTGAGCTATCCTCTGCCGGCGCGCGGTAAGCTCGAGGCGACGGGTGAGACCTGCCCCGAGTGCGGCGCCCCCATCGTGGTGGTCAACACGGCGCGCGGCCCGTGGCGCATCTGCGTGAACATGGACTGCCCGACCAAGGAGAAGAAGCCCGCCCGCGGCCGCAAGACTACGACCAAGGCGAGCACGGCCAAGAAGACGACGGCTAAGAAGACGACCGCCAAAAAGACGACGGCCAAGAAGTCGACTGCCAAGAAAGCAGCCGCCGACAAGTAGTCGCACGATCGAAACATTACTAAAAAAACGAGCGAGGACCCCACGATCCTCGCTCGTTTTTTGATCGGCAGTTAGGGACGTTCCTTTTCTGCCGGCAGTTTAGGAACGTCCCTAACTGCCGGCTCGGGAACGACAAAGCGCTACTTCACTTCGACGGGTTTGGCGCCGGGATAGCGCTCCTCAAAGTCTAGGCGATACTTATTGTCATTGGTGCCCGCCACGTTGTCGCGCGACAGCGGCGCCACGATCTCATTCTTGTGGTCCGCAGGCTTGGCGTATTTCAGGCTGATCTCCCAGGCATCACAGATTGCGTCAATGCGGTGATCCAGGTCGTCGTACAGGGCGATGATGTCCTTCCAGGAGCTGTAGTTCTTGGAGCTCGTCGGAACGTCTAGGTCCTCGACGATGTCGTAATACTGCTCGATGGTGTCCTCCGTGCGCTCGGCGACGTCGGCGAGATTTTGACGGGTGGTTCGATCCTCTTCCAGATAGCTGCCGTTGAAGTTCTGCGCGCAGCCACGGACGTAGTTGTCGAGGTCTTCGAGCAAGTCGTAGTATTCGCTCAGTCGGCGGTAGAGATTCTGCTCGGAGAGCGTTGCTTCGCCGCCATCCTCGTCGTCATCGTCATCATCGTCGTACAGGCTGTTGGGATCGCCGAGAGGCTTTAGGTCATCGTCGTCGACGTCATGGTGCAGCTTAGCTACCTCGGCAGTCGTCTGCGTGGCGGCGCTGTCGAAAGGCTTGATCACAAAGAAAACGACCAGGGCGATGATGATCGCCACCAGCACAACGATAACGGCGATAAGCGGCCCGGCGCCGTTCTTTTTGGGAGCGGGGGTCTGTGGCGAAGCGGGCGCGTATGCGGGAGCCGGCCGCTGTTGGGGCGAGCCGCTCGCGACGGGTATGCGCTGCGTGGTCTCGACGGCCGCGGGGCTTGCGGCGGGGTCGGGGCGATAGGCGAGGGGGTCGTCCGCCTTGGCTTGCGGCGTATCAAGGGAGCCGGTCTGCTCAAAAGCGGGCTGGCTATCGCTCGCGGCTGTTTGCTCAACGGGTGCACCGCACGAGGTGCAGAACTTGGCATTATCTGCAAGAAGCTTGCCGCACGAGGCGCAATACCGAGACATTGCCACTCCTTTCGCCACATTTCAATGCAATACGACGATTATACCCAGCGCACAAAATTCCCCATCATAAGTTGCGGTGAAATAGGGACTGTTTGGCGGTCTCAGAGCTTCAATCAGTCCCTATTTCACCGCAACTTTGGAAAGGCACCATTAGCCATTGGGGACGCGCCGGACGCTGGGGTATCATGGCTTGGTTGATATATCTGCATTTACGCGCCTTGTAGGAAGGGGCTGCGCCCATGGCTTTTGAGCCCGCTCAACATAGCTTTATCACGCTCGAGGGCGTCGATGGCGCCGGCAAGTCCACGCAGGCGCGCCTGCTTGCCCGCGCTCTTGAACTCGCCGGCTACCAGGTTGTGAGCCTGCGCGAGCCGGGCGGTACCGCCATCAGCGAAAAGATCCGTGCTCTGCTGCTCGACCCCGCCAACACGGCGATGGGCGACACCTGCGAGCTGCTGCTCTACGAGGCAGCGCGTGCCCAGCTGGTGCACGAGGTCATCGCCCCCGCCCTTGCGGCCGGCAAGGTGGTCCTGTGCGACCGTTTCTACGATTCCACGACCTGCTATCAGGCGTTTGCCGATGGTCTCGACCGTCAGATGGTACGCGATGCCAACAACCTGGCTGTCGCCGGTACGCATCCGGCGCTCACGCTCGTCTACCACATCACACCCGAGCAGGCGGCGCTACGCATGGCAGCCCGTGGCGCGGCAGATCGCATGGAGGCAAAAGGCATGACCTTCCAAGAGCGCGTCTACCAGGGATTTTGCGCCATTGCCGCCGAGGAACCAAACCGCGTAAAACTCATCGACGCCACTGCGACCGTCGAGGAAGTCTTCGAGAAGACGGTCGAGCAGATTCGCGCATACGGTCTCGACATTCCGCAAGACGCCGTCACCGCCGCGCTTGCCCAGGAGGCCGAGTAACATGGCCCCCGCTCAGGCAAGCCTGCTGGCCAAGCTCGACACCCAAGAGCGCGTGCGCGACTTTTTGACCAATGCCGTCGCCAGCGGTCGCGCATCGCACGCCTACCTGTTTTTGGGCGCGCCCGGCGCGGGCAAGCTCGACGCCGCGTGGGCGCTCGCCCAAGCCTTCCTGTGCGAGCAGGATGGCTGCGGCTCATGCGATAGCTGCGTGCGCGTCGCCCGCCATACGCACCCCGACGTGCACTATTACACGCCCGAGAGCGCCACGGGCTACCTCATCGCCCAGACCCGCGAGCTGCTCGACGACGTTCCGCTGGCGCCCATCCGTGCCAAGGCCAAGGTCTACATCATCGACCGTGCCGAGCAACTGCGCGCCAACACCGCCAACGCACTGCTCAAAACACTCGAGGAGCCGCCCGAGGGCGTTATGTTCATCCTGCTGGGCACCTCGGCAGACGTGATGTTGCCCACCATCGTGAGCCGCTGTCAGTGCGTGCCGTTTCGGTTGGTGTCGCCCACCGTGGCCGCGCAGGCCGTGAGTCGCGCGACGGGTCAGGACCTCGCGCGTTGCCGCATGGCGGTCGCCGTGGCGGGAAGCCCCACACGCGGCATCGAGTTCCTTAAGAGTGCCGAGCGCCAGGATGCTCGCCGCCAAATGGTCCGCGCCATCGATTCGCTCATCGCTGCCGACGAGGCTGATGTGCTCAGCCGCGCCAAGTCGCTCATCGTCGCCGTTAAGGCACCGCTCGCCGAGGTCAAGTCCACACAGGAAAAGGTGCTCGAGCAAAACGCCGACTATCTGTCGCGTGGAGCATTGAAGCAGCTTGAGGACCGCAACAAGCGCGAACTCAACGCGCGCGAGCGTTCGGGTATCATGGAAGCGCTGGCGAGCGCGCGGACGCTCATGCGCGACGTGCTGCTGACGCTTCAGGACGAGGCGGCCGACGTCGTGAACGAAGACGTGCGCGACACGATCGGGCGGCTTGCCGCCGCGACGAATGTTGCGGGTGCCACCCAGGCGCTCGAGGCGGTTGCCACGGCTGAGCGCAACATCGCCAGAAACGTTACTCCCCAGCTGGCCATCGAGGTCATGCTGTTCGATATCAGGAAGGCACTGAAATGCCGTTAGTCGTACCCGTTAAGTTTACCTACGCCTCGCGCGACCTGTGGTTCGACCCGCAGGATCTGGATATCCTCGAGGCCGATTATGCCATTTGCTCCACCGAGCGCGGAACCGAGATCGGCCTGGTCACGGCCGATCCCTTCGAGGTGCCGCAAGATGAGATCGGCCAGCCGCTCAAGCCCGTGCTGCGCGTGGCGAGCGACATCGACCTGCAGCTTGCCGACGACCTGGCCATCCAGGGCGACGAGGCGATGGTCGATTTCCGCCGTCTGGTCAAAGAGCTCGACCTCGAGATGAAGCCGGTCGGCGTCGAGTACCTGTTTGGCGGCGAGAAGGCCGTGTTCTACTTTGCGGCCGAGGAGCGCGTCGATTTCCGTCAGCTCGTCAAGGACCTGTCCTCGACGCTGCACATTCGCGTCGACATGCGCCAGATCGGCGTGCGCGACGAGACCCGCCTGGTGGGCGGCTATGCCCAGTGCGGCCAGGAGCTCTGCTGCACGCGCTTTGGCGGACAGTTTGAGCCGGTTTCGATCCGCATGGCAAAGGAGCAGGACCTGCCGCTCAACTCGTCCAAGATTAGTGGCGTCTGCGGCCGCCTGATGTGCTGCCTGCGCTACGAGTTCGAGGCGTACAAGGACTTTAAGAGCCGCGCGCCCAAAAAGAAGACGCTTATCGATACGCCGCTTGGCAAGGCGCGCATCCAGGAATATGACACGCCGCGTGAGCAGCTGGTGCTGCGCCTGGAGAACGGCAAAGTCTTTAAGGTCAACCTGGCCGATATGACGTGCTCGGAGGGTTGCAAAAAGAAGGCCGCCGAGCAGGGCTGCAACTGCCGCCCCGACTGCGTGACGCGCGACGTGCTCGAGCGCATCGAGTCGCCCGAGATGCGTCTGGCGCTCATGGAACTCGATCGCGAAAACGGCGTCGACGTGGGCGATGGCCTGTCGAGCGCCGATCGTCTGGCCGGCACATCGATGCCCAAGCGCCGTCGTCGCGATGCCGAATCCGATGCTCGCACCGCTCAGGGCCAGGGCGAGGGCCGTGGCCGTGGAAAGGGCCGCGGCAAGGCCGAGGCGCCCGAGACCGAGGGAGCAGCCGATGGCCGTCGCCGCCGCAAGCGCACGGCGTCCGTCGACAATGGCGAGGCCGCGGGTAAGAACGCTTCCCGCGAGCGCGAGGCTCAGCAGCCCCAGCAGCAAAATCGCGGCGGTGGCATGAACCCCACGCGCCGTCGTCGCCGTCACCTGTCGAGCGAGGAGCGCGAGGACGCCTTCCGCGCCGCAGCTGCTCGCGAGGCCGGTGCCGCTCCCAAGGGCGCCTCGGCCTCCGATGCGCCTGTCGACAAGAGCGGCAAGTCACGTGGCGAGGAGGAGCGCGCGCCGCGTCCGCGCCGTCGCCATTCCTCGGGCGCGCAGCAGAAGCCCTCAGTGCCCTCTGTGGCCGATCAGGTCTCGGATGGCGAGGTCAAGGTCACGCGCCGTCGTCCCGGAGATGGCGGGGGAGCGGCTGCCAAGGCTTCGCGTGGCGCCGCTCGCGACGAGCGCGAGCCGCGCGAGGATCGCGGTGGCGAGGGCTCGGCCGACCAGGGTCAAAAGCGCCGTCGCCGTCGCCGTTCCCGCAAGCCGCGCCAGGATGGTGGCGAGGGCTCGACCCCGTCTTCGTCCGCACCACAACCGCCCGCCGGCGAATAACGCCCGCGAGCGGATTTAGCCCGCCTTGCCCCGAGCGCATCGGGGTATCATAGCGCCGAATCAACAACCCTCCCTGCGACCGAACGTAGGGAGGGTTGTGTCTTGAAGAGCCATCTGAACATATTGAGCCGTCTGCAGGGCGCCGGCGCCCTACCGTTTGCGGACGAATTGCTACCGTTTGCCGAGTGGGTGGCACGCGAGGCGCTCGAGGCATTGTCGCCAACACGATGTGCCGGCTGCGAGCGCGCCGGTGCGCTTATTTGCCAAGACTGCCTGACCGCGCTCACGCTCATCGACCCACGTCATAGCTGCACCCGATGCGGCGCCCCGTTTGGGGATTTGCTGTGCACTGAGTGTTCGGTCGAGGGCACGTCCTCGGCAATGGCGGAGGCGCTCGACCGCTGCCTGGCGTGCGCCGTCTATGCGCATCCGCTGCCGCGCATCATTAAAGCGTACAAGGATGCGGGCGAGCGACGTCTGGCTCCGTATCTGGCGGAGCTGCTCTACGACACCGCCCTGCATGCCCAGGTCGTAGCGCCCGATCGCTATGGAGGTGTGCTGTCCGGTGCGGATGCGGTGGTGTTTGTGCCTGCGACGGCGGCAGCGTTTCGGCGGCGTGGTTTTGATCATATGGAGGCTATTGCGCGCCCATTTTGCGAGCTGTCGGGTGTTCCTCTGCTCGATGCTCTCGTCAAGTACGGGCATGGCGACCAGCGCGAACTCGGTCGTGAGGAGCGCCGCGAGCGTGCCCGAGGCATGTATGAGACCGTTGAGGACGTGCAGGGCAAGCGCCTGCTGCTTATCGACGACGTTATCACTACGGGTGCGACGATGGCCGCGGCTTCGGCGGAACTCAAGCGCGCCGGTGCCACGGCCGTTGATGGCCTCGCTATCGCACGCGTTTGGTAGGGGTGGTTCAGATGGCAATAAAGATCGGGCAGCGTGGCAAGCCTGCAAGCGAGCAGCTGGCTGCTTCCGTAATTCTGACGGGCGCCTCGGCGCTACGCATGATGCGCGCCGAGCGCCGACAAATGGGTTACATCAGCTGGAGGGACCTCAGTCCCGATGAAGAGTGCCGTGTGCTGCGCGCGTCGTCGCCCTCGATCGAGGACATCTATCTTCCCGACTTGGTGCGGATTGGGGCCGCAAGCGGCGAGGTGCAAGAAGATCTTTGCTTGCTGGTGGGATCTGCGGCGCAGCGCCGCCGCATGCCTGGCGTGGGCTGGTCCGTATGCTCTGGGTTGCCCGCCGGCTCGATTCTAGAGGTGGAACCAGGGGTGTACAGTCTATCTCCCGAGGCCCTTTGTGTTGCCGTCGCCCGCGAGGTCGGCTGTATCCAGGCATTTGCCCTGGCCCAGGAGCTGTGCTCTAAGATTTCGCTGAGTGACCGCGGGCAGTATCTACCTCCCTACACATCGCCTGTCGTGAACAAATTGGCAAAGGACAAAGACCAGCCGCCAGATGTCGGTTACTTTGAGGTCGAGTCCGTGCTGACACCCGATTGCCTGGTAGATTACCTCGCGGCATGCAAGGGGAATGTGGCCAAACAGCTGCTGCGCCTGTGTCCCTACCTGTCAGAAAATCTGCGCTCGCCCATGGAGTGCATCATGCTCGCTCTGTTTTCGCTTCCGTTTTCCTATGGCGGGTTTGCCTGCGGTCCCTTTAAGACCGACTACAAGATCGAGTTCGATGACCGTGCGCAGGCAATCTCGGGGATGCCGCATGCAGTTTGCGATGTGTATCAGGAAGCAGCCCAGTTTGACCTGGAATACAACGGTGAGCTGGGCCATTCCTCCCGGAGGGGACGTATCCATGATGAAAAACGCAACACGGGCTTGATTACTATGGGAATCGAGGTCGCGACGGTCAATAACGAGATACTCTGCGACATGGAAGCAATGGAGGCGCTCGCATGGCGCATGCACCAGCGTATGCGAAAGCGGTACCGGAATCGTGTCGATGCCCGCAGGAAAAAGCAAGAGGCGCTGCTTAACACGCTGCGGGCGTGTTTTGGGCTTAAACCCGCCTAACAATGCTCTGAAACAGGGGGTTGGATATATGCTCTGGCCAAAATATAGCAAATATGAGTACTGCTACAAATTCAGTAACAGCAAAATCAGGGATTTTGGGACTGGAAGATGGGGTAAATTAGAAAGTTATTAAACAAATGTGGAATATCCTGGCATCAATCTGACGTTATAGAGCGTGAAAACAGCTTGCAGAGCCAAAAACTCCTGCTACTAAATTGGTAACAGTACTCATATTTGCTATTTTTTGGCCACGGCGCCCTAAGACGGGTGTGTTGGGGCTTTCCATAGGGGAGCGACGGGCTCAATCAGAGCGCGTGCGGCCCGTCCTGACCTGCGAAATCTGTACTCGCGATGCGAATAACGCCCCTAACCTTAAACTTTAGCTTGAACTTAGCTATAATGCGCTTCGTTCCTACCAGGCTGTGGTTGCGGACGGACGAAATGCCCGTCCTAGTCCAAGACAGACGCGGTCAAAGGGATCCACGTAAGCGACCGCGTGCGCGCGGCGCGATCATGGCGCGTCCTAGATGTAAGCCGCACCGTCCGTTCTACTTTCTTTGGGGCAATACCGCCTCGCGGGCGAGCGGGTCAGTCGTGAAGGTGGCTGCGGCCTCCCGAGCAAACACCCCGGTGCGCAAGTGTGGGGTCAAATACCAGGTCAGCTGGTGGGAACAACCTGATATTCCGCGCAACGCACGGATCGTATACGACACAGAAGGCAGGGTAGTGGACATGGTGAGGGGCAGCTTGATGCACGCGGCTCGGTTAGGTGCTGGGACCGCGGCGGTCATTGCCGTATTGGGCTTGAGCGGATGCGCGTTCAATCCACTGTCCACGTTCACGACACCCACGATTGACCAGATCGAGCACGAGACCGTTACCCCTACGGTGTCGGACGATGCCCTGGTCACTCCCGGTACCCTGACGGTTGCCCTCGATACCTCCGATGCCCCGCAGGCCATGCAGGGCGCCGATGGTAACCTCACGGGCTACGCGGTCGACGCTGCCCGCGCCCTTGCAAGCCGCATGGGCCTCAAGGTTGCCTTCGTCGATGCTTCTTCTGCCGATTCCGCGCTTGGCGACAAAAAGGCCGACATCTTCATTGGCGACATCAATTCCACGGATGGTGACATCAACACGCTTGGTACTTGCCTGTACGACGCTGCGGCAGTGTTCGGAAAGACGAGCGACGGCGAATCACTGAGCGTTTCCATCGAAACGCTTAACACCGCTACCCTGGGCGTTCAGACCTCCTCGGCCTCGCAGGAAGCGCTCGCCAAGCAGAGTATCACGGCCAACCAAAAGACCTTCTCCAACATCAACGAGTGCTTTGAGGCACTTGAGTCCGGCGAGATCGACTACGTGATTTGCGACTCCACGGCCGGCGGCTACCTTGCGCGCCTGATGAGCCAGATCTCTTATGTCGGCGCGCTCGAGACGCCCTCGACGCTCGGCGTCGCGGGCCTCGCGGCCAACGATGAGCTATGCCGTGCCGTGAGCGATGCCCTCGACGGCATCACGGTCGACGGCACGCTCGAGGCGGTCCACTGCGTCTGGTACGGCCAAATGCCCTATGACCTTACCGCCAAGACTGTTTCGGGGGCCAATGTGCAGGCATCCGACTCCACGTCCAACGAGACCGGGTCCTCCGATGGCGACGCCTCCGATAACAACGGCGACAGTCCGTCGTCTAGCCAGGAGGGCGCCATCACCGACGATGACATCAACAAGCTCAATAGCTAGTTATTGGTAGGGGTGGCGCCTGCCATTCATTGAACGAGGCGCTTCTTCACGGTTTCAACACGCATGGCCGGGTCTCCCTAATAGGGGAGCCCGGCTTTTCTATTTTGGTAAAAACAGCAGGTCAAGGGCAATTTCCAGGAGAAAAACCAACTCAGCCGATGCCCTCCTATAGCGCACTTTGCCACGGAAAAGTGCGAGACTTCGGTATGCGGTATCAAGCAGTCGTTATTCGGGTCTTTGGGAATCCGGGTGATTAAATACACGGCAATGGGTACATAGCCAGTACAGTAAGTCCCCGAGGCAGATTGGAGCCACGTATGGATATCAAGGTTTCTGGACGCAAGACGACGGTAACCGATGCTCTGCGTGCGCATGTGGATGAGAAGATCGGCGAGGCGCTCAAGGTTTTCGATATCGAGCCCATGACGGTCGACGTCGTGCTTCGCTATGAGAAGAACCCCTCGAACCCCAACCCGGCAATCGTCGAGGTCACGGTTCGTGCCCGCGGTTCGGTGATTCGCGTTGCCGAGCACGGCGCAGATATGTATGCCGCCATCGACCTCTCCGCCGATAAGGTCACCCGTCAGCTGCGCAAGTTCAAGACCAAGGTCGTGGACAACCGCCAGGGCGGTGCCAGCGCCGCGGATGTCGCACCGGTCGAGCGCGTCGAGGATCTGGCCGACCTGCTGCTGCCCGAGGAGGAGGACGACCTGCTCGTCCGCGAGAAGGTCATCGACGTCACCCCGATGACTGAGGAGCAGGCGCTGGTGCAGACCGATCTGCTGGGCCACGACTTCTATGTGTTCGAGAACGCGACGACCGGCCTCATCAATGTGGTGTATCACCGTAAGAATGGTGGATATGGCATCATCAAGCCCCGTATCGAAACGCTTGACGAGTAAAATACGTTAACTTGCATGAGTTAACGGCTGGCGGCCATCCCATGCGGATGGCCGCCTTTTTTACGTAAGGAGTCGCTTTGATGGACAAAGCTGCATCTACCGGCCATTCTGACCGCTGCCGCATCGTCGTCGATACCTGCTGCGACTTTAGCCCCGAGGTCGCCGCGAACCTCGATGTCGATATCTTGGGCTTCCCCTTTATCATCGATGGCGAGGAGCGCACGGACGATATCTGGTCGAGCATGAGCCCTAAGGAGTTCTACGACCGCATGCGCGCCGGCGCTCGCGTGTCTACCTCCGCCGTGTCGCTCGGTCGCTATATCGAGTTCTTTACCGAGTGTGCCAAGGAGGGCACGCCCACGGTCTACCTGTGCTTTACCTCGGCGCTGTCGTCGAGCTACAACTCCGCGTGCCAGGCGGCAGATGCCGTGCGCGCCGAGTATCCCAACTTTGAGCTCTACGTGGTCGACAACGCTCTGCCCTGCGCGACCGGCGCGCTTTTGGCGCTCGAGGCCGTGCGCCAGCGTTCGGCGGGACTGACCGCCAAGCAGCTGGTCGATTGGGCAAACGAGGCAAAGACCTACGTCCACGGTTACTTTACGCTCGAGAGCTTTGACGCGCTGGCTGCCGGCGGCCGCATTCCGCCCGCGGCGGCACAGCTCACGGCAAAGCTCGATGTCAAGCCCGAGCTCTCCTACGACCTTGCCGGCTCGCTGTCGCTGATCGGCGTTAACCGCGGCCGCAAGAAGGCGCTCAAGTCCATCCTCAAGTCGTTCCGCGAGAACTACGTGCCCGACCGCACCATGCCCATCGCCATCATGACGGCCGATGCCGAAAAGGACGGCGACTGGCTCGAGGCCGCCATCCGCAAGGAGGAGGGCTGCGCCGACGTCACGATCATCCGTAGCTCCGTAGGCCCCACCATCGGCTCGCACGTGGGCCCCGGCATGGTGGCTTGCGCGTTTTGGGGCAAGAACCGCGCCGAGAAAGTCTCGCTTTCCGACCGCATCGCGCGCCGTGTGCGTGGCGAGTAGGTAGGCGCCACGATCACAGGCGTCCCGCAGCCCAAGCGCTGGCACCGAGTATTCAACCTGGTAACAACACCCAACCCAAAAGGAAAGGTTTCATGGCAAACAAGCTCTCCGTCGCATTCATCGGCACCGGAATCATGGGTGCCCCTATCGCCGGCCACATCCTGGACGCCGGCTATCCCGTCACGGTCAACAACCGCACCAAGTCCAAGGCCGCAGCGCTTATCGAGCGCGGCGCCGCCTGGGCCGATACGCCGGCCGATGCCGTGGCTAACGCCGATGTCGTCTTTACCATGGTGGGCTATCCCTCCGAGGTCGAGGAGCTCTACCTGGCGGGCGACGGCCTGCTCGCGTGCACCAAGCCGGGCGCGGTTTTGATCGACCTCACCACGAGCTCGCCCGAGCTCGCCCGTGACATTGCCGAGGCCGCTCAGGTTTCTGGTCGTATGGCGTTTGACTGCCCCGTCACCGGCGGCGAGTCGGGCGCCATCGCCGGCACGCTCACGGCTATCGTGGGCGCTACCGAGAACGATATCGCTCCGGTTCGCGATATCCTTTCCACCTTTGCGGCCAACATTTGCTGCTTCGATGGCGCCGGCAAGGGCCAGGCTGCCAAGCTCGCCAACCAGGTGTCGCTGGGCGCCTGCATGGTCGGCATGGCAGACGCCATGGCATTTGCCGAGCTGAGCGGCCTTGATCTGGAGAAGACTCGACAGATGATCCTGGGCGGTACCGGCAAGTCCGGCGCCATGGAGAGCCTGGCGCCCAAGGCGCTCGACGGCGACTACAAGCCCGGCTTTATGGTCGAGCACTTCATTAAGGACCTGCGCCTAGCGCTCGCTTACGCCGACGATCGTGAGCTCGCTCTGCCCGGTGCCGACGTGGCCTTTACGCTCTACGACATGCTTGACGCCATCGGTGGTGCCAAGCTGGGCACCCAGGCCATCACGGTACTCTACAAGGAGGAGGCCGACGCCATCGCTGCCGGTCTGGACTGGTCGCAGTATCGCCCCGAGGAGCACGGTGCCCACGAGGACGGCTGCGGTTGCGGCGAGCATGGTGACGACCACGAGTGCGGTTGCGGCCACCACCATGGCGAGGACCACGAGTGCTGCGGCGGCCACGGCCATGATGACGGCCACGAGTGCTGCTGCGGCCACCATCACGAGGAGTAGCGCCCATGAGCTGGACGTTCGTGGTGCTCGCGCTGGTGCTCTTTCTCTTTGCGATCTACATCGGCTTTTTGTGCGGCCAGTGGGCGTGCGAAAAGCGCGTCATCACCAAGCGCGACTACTGGATCGCCAACTTTGCGGGAGCGGCGGCAGTCGTCCTGCTGACCTGGGTGTTTTCGCTGTTCCCGCTGGTGCAGTTTGCGCCGATCGGCTGGCTCGGCGGCTTTATCGCCGGCCTTAAGATGAGCTTTGGCGAGTCCGTCGGTCCGTGGCGCAAGCACGACGAGGTCTTTAACGTCAACAAGGCCCACCGCGCCGCCGCCGACGCGGGCGATGCCGAGGAGCGTCGCCGCGCACGCCGCAATGGCGCGGCCGACCGACAGCTCATCTCGGTCACCGATGACAGCAAGGGTGCTGGCAAGCACGCTAAGAAATAGTAAGAAGAGGTAACTATGGCAGAAAACAAGGAAGAACAGCTCACCGACGAGGAGCTGGCACAGCTTCAGCTGGCAGAGGAGAACGAGAACGCCGTCGACCGTCTGGTCAAGGAGCTCGGCTGCCCCACGCGCCGTATCCGCCAGTTTGCCGCCCGCGTGCTGCACCTGCTGGCCGAGCGCGATCCGCAGCGCGTCGTGCCCTGCGTGCCCGCGCTGATCGAGGCACTCGACCGCCCCGAGGCTCAGACCCGCTGGGAGGCTCTCGATGCCCTGGCGGCGCTCGTCGCCACCTGCCCCGAGCAGCTGGGCGATGCCTTTGAGGGCGCCGAGACTGCGCTGTTCGACGAGATTTCCTCCACGCTGCGTTACGCCGCCTTCCGCCTGCTGTGTGTGTGGGGCGCCACGAGCGTCGAGCGTTCGCGCGAGGCTTGGCCCATCCTGGACGAGGCCATCCAGTGCTACCACGGCGACCTCGAGTATCGCGACATGCTCGGTTGCCTGTACGAGTTTGGCCAGGGCGAGATCGACGCCGAGGTCGCCGAGAAGCTCGCGCTGCGCCTTAAGTTCGATGCCGAAAACGGCAAGGGCAGCTATCTCAAGGCCCGTTCGAGCGAGATTTGCGAAATGCTTGTTAAACGTTTTGGCCTGGATCTCTCCAAAAAGAAGAAGCGTGCTAGCGTTAAAAAATCTGACGACGCCGAAGACGAGGAGTAACAGATTATGGCGCACGATGTAGTCCTGATCCCCGGTGACGGTATCGGTCCCGAGATTACGCAGGCCATGCGCCGCGTGGTCGAGGCCACCGGTGTCCAGATCAACTGGAACGTCCAGGAGGCCGGTACCGGCGTCATGGACGAGTTTGGCACGCCACTGCCCCAGCACGTGCTCGATGCGGTCGCCGAGACCAAGGTTGCCATCAAGGGCCCCATCACCACGCCGGTCGGTACGGGTTTCCGCAGCGTCAACGTGGCCCTGCGCAAACATTTTGACCTGTACGCCTGCGTGCGCCCCTGCCTGTCGCAGCCGGGCGACGGCTCGCGCTTCCGCGACGTCGACCTGGTCATCGTGCGCGAGAACACCGAGGACCTCTACGCCGGCATCGAGTTCGATGAGGGCGCTGCCGAGGTCGAGGAGCTCTCGCAGCTCGTCGAGCGCTCGGGCCAGAAGACCTTCGCCGCGGATTCCGCCATCTCGATCAAGCCCATCTCCATCGCCAAGAGCCGCCGCATTGTCGAGTACGCCTTTGAGTACGCCCGCCGCTGCGGCCGCAAAAAGGTGACGGCCGTGCATAAGGCCAACATCATGAAGGCGACCGACGGCCTGTTCCTGCGCGTTGCGCGCGAGGTGGCCGCCAACTATCCCGATATCGAGTTCAACGATAAGATTGTCGACGCCACCTGCATGGGTCTGGTCCAGAACCCCAACGACTTCGATGTCCTGGTGCTGCCCAACCTGTACGGCGATATCGTGAGCGACCTGTGCGCCGGTCTGGTAGGTGGACTGGGTATGGCTCCGGGTTCCAACATCGGTGCCGACTGCGCCATCTTCGAGGCGACGCACGGCTCCGCGCCCGATATCGCTGGCCAGGATATCGCCAACCCCACGGCCGAGATTCTGTCTGCGGCTATGATGCTCGATCACCTGGGCGAGAACGACGCGGCCAATCGCATTCGCGCCGCCGTTTCTGCCACGCTCGACGAGGGCGAGCAGGTTACCGGCGACGTTCGTCGTGCCCAGACCGGCTCCGTTGAGGGCGCTGTGGGCACGCAGGCTTTTGCCGATGCCGTTATCGCGCACCTGGCCTAAGGCATGCAGACTGCAAACGCCTAAATAGTACTTAAGTGTTTGCGTATAACCTAAGAATCAATACGCCCGGCGCTCTGTCGGGCGTATTCTATTGCGGACTATGTTTCCTAACAAGGAGTAACTGATATGGGTCTGATTCAAAAGAAGGACGAGAAGGACGAGATCGACGGCATCCAGATCATCGAGCGCGGCGAAGGCCCCGACGGTGACGAGGAGGAGAAGATCGATCTGGTCGCCGGTACGTCTGCCGAGCACATTGCTGCCGGTACGACGGCCGAGGAGGAGGACGCCCGCCTGGAGGCTCAGATTGCCGCGGATGCCGCCGACGAGAACCTCATGCCCGAGGAACAGGACGAGGACGACGACTCCGACGCGGACGACCATGCATCCAAGCACAAGAAGACGATGATTGCCGCCTTTGTGGTCGCTATCGTGATCGCTGCTGTGGTCGGCTTCTTTATCGGCAACGGTGGTTTTGGCGGCAAGGGCGTCGGCTCGGCGACCCTCACCGAGGACCAGCTCGATTCGACCGTGGCAAGCTACAGCTACAACGGCAAGAAGAGTGACATCACCGCGCGCGAGGCCATCGAGAGCCAGTACAGCCTCGATACCGTCAAGGATGGCGATGGCAACTACACCGCTCCCTCTGCCGACGTCATCCTGTCCTACGTGCGCAACAAGATTCTGCTCGATGCTGCCGAAGACGAGGGCATCACCGTCTCTTCCAAGGAGATGAAGAAGTACGCCGAGGATTCCATCGGCACTTCGGACTACAAGACCATGGCCACGCAGTATGGCGTGTCCAAGGACCAGGCCAAGCAGATCGTCCGCCAGTCCGCGACGCTGCAGAAGCTCTACAAGAAGAAGGTCGGCGACAGCTCCGCAAGCATGCCGACCGCCCCGACCGAGCCTTCTGACGGCAACGAGGAGACCGCGAGCAAGGACTACGCCGACTACATCATCAACCTTGCCGGCGACGAGTGGGATAGCGAAAAGGGTACCTGGAAGGACGCCGATAGCACCTACGCTAAGGCCTTCGCTGACGATGCCTTTACGGCCGATAGCGCTACCTACAAGCAGGCCATGACCGCCTATTACACCGCCTACCAGCAGTACTCCTCGCAGGCTTCGAGCGCTAGCTCCAAGTGGACCGAGTACGCCAACGGCCTCTACGCCAAGGCCAACATCAGCATCTACGGCCTGTTTGCGTAAAGATTGCCTGAGCCTTCGAGTACGAAGCCGAAATATCTGATTAAGCCCCCTAGAACGGACATCGTTCTAGGGGGCTTTTTGCGTTGTAGAAAAGGGCGGGGAAGAGGGTGGTAGGGGAGAGGTTATATACAAATTCTTGGAGACTTTATTCATGTAAAGTGAAAACGATTTCGGCCAAACTGGTAGTAACAATGTGGTACCACTGTTCATCTGGTAGTAACCACTTTTGAGATGAAATCGAATGGAAATTGCTAAGAATTAGTTTGGTAATGAAAGAAACGCAGCACATCCACCTGCGTAAATTACCGTTTACGGGCCAAAAATAACCGTTTGGCAACGATATCGTAATTTGAACGAAATGTGGTGGACGTTTGAATTGAGTGTGTGCTACCGTACATACCAGCAACCCGAGAAAAGGGACTGGGTTGTCTAAGTTTGCGCTTAATGCCGGCAAGCGGAGAAGCCGGTATGCAGAGGGCGCGGACATGGAACTCGTTGGTGAACAACGAAAGAAAGGTTGGAGGAGATACCAATATGATGAAGTACCTCCAGAAGCTCGGCAAAGCGCTGATGCTTCCCGTCGCGGCGCTTCCCGTCGCAGGCATTCTTATGGGTGTGGGCTACCTGCTCGCTCCCGCAGTCATGGGTGCTGCCGGTGACACTACCGGTTTTGCCTATACCGCCGGTTTCCTGCTCATCAAGGCAGGCGGCGCTCTTATCGATAACATGGCCTGGCTGTTCGCAGTCGGCGCCGCTGTCGGCCTTGCCGACGATCACGATGGCACCGCTGGCCTCGCTGGCCTCGTCGCCTTCCTGATGATCCAGCAGCTCCTGAACCCCGCTGTTGTTGGCACCATTCGTGGTATGGACGCCGATGCTCAGACCGCTTGGCTTGCCACGACCGAGGGCATCGCGTTCTCCAAGATCGCTGGTAACTCCTTCATCGGCATCCTGTCCGCCATCATCGGTGGTACTTGCTACAACAAGTTCAAGGACACCCGTCTTCCCGACTGGCTGGCCTTCTTCTCCGGCAAGCGTTGCGTCGCCATCATGACCGCCGTTATCAGCATCGTCGTCTCCGTCGTCCTGCTCTTTGCTTGGCCGCTCATCTTCGGTGCTCTTGTTGCTCTTGGTGAGGGTATCGCCGCCATGAGTGGTATCGGCGCTGGCATCTACGCCTTCCTCAACCGCCTGCTCATCCCGACCGGTCTGCACCACGCACTCAACAACGTGTTCTGGTTCGACACCATCGGCCTGGGCGACCTGACCCACTTCTGGGCTGGCGAGACCTCCGCTGACGTCAAGTGGAGCCTCGGTATGTACATGTCCGGCTTCTTCCCCTGCATGATGTTCGGTATCCCGGGCGCTGCCCTGGCTATGGTTCAGACCGCTAAGAACAAGAAGGCTGCTATCGGCCTGGTTGTCTCCGCTGCCATCTGCGCCTTCGTCTGCGGCGTCACCGAGCCCTTCGAGTTCGGCTTCATGTTCCTGTGCTTCCCGCTCTACGTCGTGTACGCTGCCCTGTACGGCGTCTTCACCGTCATCACCTACTTTGTTGGTTTCCGTGCCGGCTTCTGCTTCTCCGCTGGTGCTACCGACCTCCTGTTCTCCGCTAGCCTCCCGGCTGCTGCCAACACCTGGATGATCATCCCGCTGGGCATCGCTGCCTTCCTGGTCTTCTACCTCGTGTTCCGCTTCGCCATCACCAAGTTCAACCTCATGACCCCTGGTCGCGAGGATGAGGATGTTGAGGAGATCTCCGCTTCCGCCGCTGCTGGCGACGACAAGTTCGCCGCTCTGGCCGCCGCTGTTCTTGCTGCCGTCGGTGGCAAGGAAAACGTCAAGACCGTTGACTGCTGCGCTACTCGCCTGCGCTTCGAGCTCGGCGATTCCGCTCTGGTCGACGAGGCTGCCTGCAAGAAGGCCGGCGCTCTGGGTGTCATGAAGATGGACAAGGGTGCTACCCAGGTCATCATCGGCACGCAGGTCCAGGCTGTTGCCGAGGAGCTCAAGAAGCTTCTCTAAGCCTTAAAGACGTATCTGTCTTGCAAAGGGTCGTCCCGCTCCGCGGGGGCGGCCCTTTTTGCTACCTCGATACCTGATGTAGCGTTGTAATTGGTATTACAGTGCGCAGGCTATCAACCGGCAAACAATATTGAAATATGCTGGTTGACCTGCTGTTATTCCAATAAAACTGCTATAGTACGTGGTGTCTGGTTACAACCAATTTCGAGTCATTTATCCGGCAGGTATCATTATGGCAATGGGAGCGCGCAAACAACCTCTGTACGATCAGCTCGTCGATTTGCTGACCGATAAAATCGATCACGAACTTCGGCCCGGCGACTATTTGCCGTCCGAGCGTGACTTGTCGGAACGCTACGGACTCTCGCGTACGACGGTTCGCCTTGCCCTGCAGGAGCTTGAACGCCTGGGCCTGGTGGTTCGTCAGCGCGGCCGTGGAACCATGGTGTGCGACCGCTCTCTGCAAACGGCAAACCTCACGCAGACCTATAGCTTTACCGAGCAGATGAAGGCGATCGGCCGTGTGCCCAAGACAACGATTCTCGAGTTTACCGAGGTCGAGGCTGACAAGAATATTGCCGTAGAGATGAACGCGCGCCTGGGCGAGCGTCTGTACAAGATCAAGCGCCTGCGTATAGCCGATGGTGTGCCGCTGATGATTGAGTGTACGTATCTGCCAAGTCGCAAGTTCTTTGCGCTTAAGCGTCCCATGATCGAGAACAAATCGCTGTACGACATGATCGAGCAGGACTTTCACGAGAAAGTTCGCGTGGCAGAGGAAGAATTCTACGCGAGTATTGCCCGCCATTCCGACGCACGTTTGCTCGAGATTACCGAAGGCGCACCGGTGCTGGATTTGATTCGTACCACATATGACATGAACAACGAGGTTATCGAGTATACGCGTTCGGTTGCGCGTGCCGACCAGTTTAAGTACAAGGTCTACCACAACCGCGCAGTCTAGAGTTATTGGGTATAAACGGCTTGGCGTGTTTTGCGGCGGGTGCAAAATGTGCCAAGCGGTAGAAGGCAACGAACAATCGCTCGAATTAACAATGCAGTGGTTTTTGATCCGCCCTAAAACACACTGCGGGTACGGGAGCATAGATGAGCACGTATGCTATCAAGGCCGACAAGTTCTTTTTGCCGGCGGGGCCGCAGCTGGGCGGCTTCCTGATGGTCGAAGACGGCGTCTTTGGCGCTTGGCAGGCCGATGAGCCCGCTTGCGAGATCAAAGATTATTCGGGTACATGGATTGCACCGGGTATGGTGGACACCCATATCCATGGTTTCTATAACCATGCCACGACCGATAACGATGCTGAGGGTATCAACATCAGCTCGACCGAGCTTGCTCGTCGTGGTACCACCAGCTGGCTTCCTACGACCTTTACCGACGGCGTGGAGCAGATTAAGGACGCCTGCGCTGCCATTGCGCAAGCGGACGAAGAGCGTGGACCTGAGTTCTGCGGTGCTCGTATTCAGGGTATCTACCTGGAGGGTCCGTTCTTTACCATGAAGCACGTGGGTGCCCAGAACCCCGCCTTTTTGATTGACCCGTCCGAGGAAATTTTTGACGAGTGGCAGGAGGCTGCCGGTGGTCGTATCGTCAAGAGCGCCATGGCGGCCGAGCGTGACGGAGCCGCTGCTTACGCCGCGGCTCTGAGCGCCAAGGGCGTTGTGACCTGCATTGGCCACTCCGATGCCACCTATGATGAGTGCGCCGCCGCCATCAATGCTGGTGCCAGCTGCTTTACGCATACTTACAACGGCCAGCGCGGTCTGCATCACCGCGAGCCGGGTGTCGTCGGGGCCGCTATGACCACGCCCAACACCTATGCCGAGATCATTTGCGATGGCAAACACGTGAACCCTGCTGCTATTAAGGCCCTGCTGCAGGCCAAGGGCTGGCAGCACACGGTGCTGATCACCGATTGCCTGGGTTGCGGTGGCATGCCCGAGGGCAAGTACACCAGCGGTGGCATGGATGTCATTATGAAGGACAACCTTTGCTGGCTTGCCGATGGCTCTGCCATCGCCGGCTCGGTGCTCACGCTCGCGCAGGGCGTCAAGAACATCGTCGACTGGGGCCTTGCGAGCGCCGATATCGCAATTCGCATGGCGACCGAGGTGCCCGCGCGTTCTGCTCACGTCGAGGATAAATGTGGCAGCATTATGCCTGGTCGCGACGCCGACTTTGTCGTGTTCAATCCCGACCTTACCCTGGTCGAGACGTATGTGGGTGGCAACAGCGTCGGTAACGCGTTTACCGAGTAGCCGCCAAAGAAGCGATCCGAAAGGGGATTTAGATGATTTACGGTGCATTGGGCGATATCGAGGAGTACCGCGGAATGCTCAAGGGCCTCGACGTGCTGATCGATTGGCTCGAGGAGAACGATCCGGCGAAGCTCGAGGTCGGCAGCCATCCGATTCTGGGCGACAAGGTCTTTGCGAACGTCATGGCTCCCACGACGCGTCCCGAAGCCGAGGCTCACTATGAGACGCATCAGCGCTATCACGACCTGCAGATCGACGTCGAGGGTCGCGAGGCCTTTAAGGTTGCCACGGGCAGCCTGACGCTGGTCCAGGAGTTCGACGAGAAGGACGACTACGATCTGGTCGATTCCGACGCCTCGATCGCCGGCGATCTTGCTGACGACAAGTTTGCGCTGTTTGTTGCCGGCGAGCCTCACATGCCCACGCTCGAGTTCCCGGGCGATGGCGCGCAGCCGGTCAAGAAGATCTGCTTTAAGCTGCTTGCAGACGCTTACTGGGAGGAGTAACGAGCCGCTCGGCTGAGCTGTTCGTGTGCTGGCGTGATTTCCCTAGGGGAATCACGCTGCGACCCCGCCAACCGTGTTTTCCCTAGGGGAATCACGGTTGGCGGGGCTTTTTGTTGAGTAGGGGAGTTTCCGGCGGCGTTGTGCCTGGATTGGCGGATGTGCGCCTGAAATCGGCAACAAAAAAGCCGCCCGAAGGCGGCTATCTTGTGCAATGGAGCCAGCGACCGGGCTCGAACCGGTGACCCCCGCTTTACGAGAGCGGTGCTCTACCAACTGAGCTACGCTGGCGGCCATGTGGTGACGCAACTGAGGCGTCAACGGCTGTCTATGATACGGGACATCGCTAATCCGCGCAAGGGTTCTGACGGCTTTTCTCACGTTAAATGCACTAATATTAGAGGCGTGATGTCTGCGGCGCCCATTTGGTGCTTGACCTGCTGTCGAGTCGGCTGCCGGCGTCCCGTTCGTATGGATGCCGAGCGAAACGAGGCGGCGATGACTCAGCCCAAGATTCTTCTCACGCGTATCGATGACCGTTTCATTTACGGGCAAGACGTTGAGCTGTGGAACGAAGCCGTGGGTTCCAACCTTGTCTTAATCGTCAACGATGAGATCGCGGCGGACGCTCACAAGTGGGCCCCTATGAGGGTGGCGACGCCAGAAGGCGTTTGGACGCGCTTTTTCTCGGTGCAAAGGACCGTCGACATCGTTCATACCGCAACGCCGCGCCAATTGATTCTGATCATGGTGGCCTCACCCTCCGATGCACTCGCGCTGGTTAAGGGCGGCGTGCCAATAGCCAAGATCAGCATCGGCCGTATGCAGGCAGGGGAGGGCAAGCGTCCCGTTACGCCTGCCGTTGCCGTAGACAATGCGGACATCGCCGCCTTCAAAGAGTTGCAAGAGCTCGGCATAGAGCTAGAAATCCGCTACCTTCCCAGTTTTGCCCCCGACCCCATTGGCAATCTGTTCAACTGATCCCTTGGGGACGGAGGAAAACGGATCATTTTGCCCTTGCGAGGGCCGCACGTGATACCGCCTGTCAAAAACTACGCCCATTTACTACGTTTGATCGGCCATCGCCGAGCATGTCGAATTTGAGAAAAACAAAACCGCAGGTAGACGGCTCGCGAATTTAACAAAAACCGGTGCATGGTCGAGCGTCCCGGGCTAAACGTAGTAAATGGGCATAGTTTTTGATATGTCACTCATGCAGTCACAGCGAAAATGAGCCTAAAAGATGAAAAAACGCCCGTCGGCGGTGTGCCGGCGGGCGCTGCTGTGCGATATGTCGCGCTGTGGGCTTAGTGCCTCATAAAGTGGTACTCGATCACATTGCTGTAGGGGTGACCCGGGCCCACAATGCCCTGCGGGAACAGCGGCTGGTGCGGTGTGTCGGGGTACATCTCGGCCTCGAGGGCAAAGCCGGCACCCCAGCCATAGTTGGCGTCGTCCTTGGCGTGCTCGTCGCCCAGCCAGTTGCCGGTGTAGAGCTGCACGCCCGGGGCGGTGGTGTAGTAGTCCAGCTCGCGGCCGTTCCACATCTCCTCGACATGCAGGGCGCGACGCAGGTTGCGGCCGTACTGATAGCCATCGATGCACAGGCAGTGATCGTAGCCACGGGCTTGCTTAATCTGCGGGTCGTCGGCCTCCATGCCGGGTGCGACGGGGCGCAGCTCGCGGAAGTCAAACGGTGTTCCCTCGACCGGAGCAATCTCGCCGGTGGGGATGTTCTGCTCGTTAATGGGCAGGTAGTGAGCAGCGTTAGCAACAAAGAAGTGCTCACAGTCCATGCCGGCGTTATGACCGGCAAGGTTAAAGTACGTGTGGTTGGTCATGGACACGTAGGTGGCGCGGTCGCTCTCGCAACCGTACTCGATGCGGAAGACGCCGGTGCGCGTAACGGTAAACACGGCCGTAAAGATGCGGTTGCCGGGCAGGCCCAGCTCGCCATCCTTAAGCGAGGTGGTCATGTGCACGGCGTTATGGACCTCGTCGAGCTCAACATCCCACACGCGTTTATGCAGACCGTGCTCAAGATCGCTGTGCAGGTTGTTGGCGCCCTCGTTGGCAGGCATATGCCAGTCCGTGCCGTCGATGGTGATCGTGGCGCCCGCGGTGCGGTTTGCCACGGGGCCGATGGTCGAGCCAAAGCAGGCGGGGTTGTCAAAGTAATCCTCGAGCTTATCGAAGCCCAGCACCACATCGCGCACGTTGCCGGGAATGTCGGGCACATCGATACCAAGCACCGTGGCGCCATAGTCCATAATGCGAACGCAGATCTCGGGCCCGTTGAGGGTGTAACGATGAACGGGGGTACCGCACGGCGCGGTGCCGAAAAGCTCGGAAGTGATCATTTGGTTCCTAACATCGAGGTATTTCCGACAAACTGTAGCGCGAACAGGCGGGATTATCACTACACCCCACTAAAGCAGGGGGTATTTTTCTCAAAAAAGTGATGATTGGAGCTGTGCGGGCGTTCATTTCTGACGCGCGTGAGTCTGATACAATTTGTTCGTTATTGTTTGAATTGACGTGAGCGTGGAACAGCGAGGACTCATCGTGATTAAAGCGGAGCGACAGGATAAGGTTCGGCAGCTGCTCGAAGAGCAGGGCACGGTCTCGGTCAAGGAGATTTCGGATGCGTTAGGTGTCTCGGATATGACGATCCGCCGTGACCTTGAGGAGCTTGCGAGCCTGGGCGAGATCGAGCGCGTGCACGGCGGAGCCCGCAGTGCGCAGGGCCGTCCACACGCTATGCTGCGCCATGAGTATTCGCACAGCGAAAAGCGCACGAAGCATGCTGAGGAAAAGTTGCAGATTGCGCGCCGTTCTGTGGAGCTTATCGAGGAAGGCTCGACCATCTTTTTGGGGACAGGCACCACGGTTGAGCAGATGGCCTCGATGTTGCCGGCGTTTCGTCTGCGCATTGTGACCAATTCGCTTTCGGTGTTTAACCTGCTCGAGGCGCGCGAGGACTGCGACCTGTGCCTCGTGGGCGGTATGTACCGTCGCCGCACTGCCGCTTTTGTGGGGCCAACGGCCGAGGATACCCTGCGTGCGCTGGGCATCGACGCGGCGTTTATCGGCGCCAACGGCATCTTGGACGGTGACGTATCTACGTCCAACATGGACGAGGGCCGTATCCAGCAGCTCGCCTTTAGCAAGGCCGACTCGCGCTATCTGATCGCCGACTCCAGCAAGATCGGCAAACGCGACTTCTACACCTTCTGCCGCCTGGACAGTTTGGACGCCGTGGTGTGCGAGCCGGGTATTGCCGCAGAGGACCGTGCCGCCATCGAGGAACACACGCAGATCATTTGCTAGCTATCGCTGCGGGAGATCGGACCAAGTATTCAGTTTGTGGGCTAGACCAGGCGGCCGTAGTCCTGTGACTGATGAAAGACATGGGCGATATAGATCGTATCGCGCTCAAACTTGTAAAGACACACGTATTTGTTGACGGTAAACGATCGATAATTGCGTGCCGCCAGCTCTCGTATGTGGGAGAGGGGCCGTAGGAGCGGCTGCTCGCGAAGCAGATCAAGCTGATATTCAAACTCAGCAACAAAATTGCCTGCTGCACGTGGGTTCATAAGGATTTGAGCAAGGTATCTGACAATAGCCTCGTATTCATATTGTGCGCTTTCGAGTATTACGACGTTATAGGCCATATTTGTCTCGTATCGCGGTCGCGAAGGAGTCGTAGTCGCTGTAGTCGCCTTGCGATATCTCGTCTTCTGCCAACATCATACGAGACAGCAGCTTGGCTTTGGCGATTTCGTCTTGCATGAGACGATACTGGTCGCTGCTGATGCAGTGCATGGCCTCATAGCCGTTCTTAGTTACGGTGACGTCGCGCTCGGACTCAACAAGCGCGGTAAATGCAGCGGTGTCCTTCATGTCTCGGACGGGCACACAGGTGGGCATAGGTACCTCCTTTGCGTTGGGACACAATTGTACCACGCCTTGACAAGAATTCGGTACCGTCAAATTGTCTCAATCTGTAACGGGTGGGTGTGATCGGAGAGTCTGAGGGTCTTTATGGGTGGAGCAAACGGCGTGACATGCGCTGTTGAATCCGTACGCCCGCTTGCGTTTTCGAGTGAAGAGGCAGCAAAGTTGATTGGCGTAAGCGCGAAGACCCTTGCAAATTGGCGCTGTCCTAGTAAGGGGCCGGAGTACATTCGCCTCGGCAAATCCTCGCGATCCCATGTTCTTTATTGTTACGATGATCATGAGGCTTGGCTGCACTCTCTGCGCCAGCAGGCCAAGGTAAATTGATTGATAGCTGTTGGGCGCGGACAATATCGTTTGGACGGGTATA
The DNA here is from genome assembly GCA_905215755.1 of uncultured bacterium. Classification (GTDB taxonomy): domain Bacteria; phylum Actinomycetota; class Coriobacteriia; order Coriobacteriales; family Coriobacteriaceae; genus Collinsella. The sequence goes on along the minus strand of CAJMRE010000002.1, from coordinate 60,234 downwards.
GCATGGTTCCATGCTCCGCGTTGCTAATTGCGCCGCTGCGTCATTTGTGAAATGGAATGATTGATGATGGAGAGGCGTGAGGTTCTCGGCTTGCCGCTTTTCACTTGGACTAATGACTGCGGCGGCAGAAAAATGTCCTGGCGAACGACTATCGTATAGAACGCAGCGGTGGTTAGATGGGTCTTCGCGGTTTGAGTGGTACATGGATTGTCGGATGTGGGAGACGTGAGAAACCCATGGTTTGGGGCAAGGTTGCTATTCTGACGAGTTTATCTCTTCATCCCTGTGGCAAAATGAGGACATATTGTCCTGTTATCTATCCAGAAGGTGCGTCATGCAATTATCAGCAGATGAGGTAAAGGCCAAGAGACAGGAGCTCGGCTTGACTCAGAAGGAATTCGCCGCTGCCCTAGGCATGGGCCCCAACGGCGAGCGAACGGTGCGCCGCTGGGAGGCAGGCGAAACAAGGCCCACCGCAGCCGAGTCGAAGTACATCTCCACCCTCGGCCATCGCGCCCCCTTTGCACCCGCAGGGGAGGGGAAGCCTGCCTTCACCTTCATCGACCTGTTCGCGGGCATCGGCGGGATCCGCATGCCGTTCCAGGAGCTGGGCGGCAGGTGCGTCTTCTCCTGCGAGTGGGATAAGTTTGCGCAGAAGACCTACCGCATGAACTACGGCGAAACCCCGGCGGGGGACATCCGTGAGGTCGCCGCTTCAGACATCCCCGACTTCGACGTGCTGCTCGCTGGCTTTCCATGCCAGCCGTTCTCGCTTGCGGGTGTGTCCAAGAAGCGCTCCCTTGGTCGCGCTACGGGCTTCGAAGACAAGACGCAGGGCACGCTCTTCTTCGAGGTTGCACGCATCCTGAACGAGAAGCGCCCGAAGGCGTTCCTGCTCGAGAACGTGAAGAATCTGATCAGTCACGACAGGGGCAGAACGTTCGACGTCATCATGCAGGTCCTCCAGGACGAGCTCGGTTACCACGTTCACTACAAGGTTCTGGACTCCAAGGGTTGGACATGCCAGCACCGCGAGCGCATCTACATTGTTGGCTTTCGCGACGATGTGGAGTTCTCTTGGGACGACCTCGACTGCCCGAACAGTGGTCAGAAAGCCGCGGAGATTCTGGAGGAGGATGCGGACGCGAGGTACGTGCTCTCCGACAAGCTGTGGTCATATTTGAAAGCATACAAGGCCAAGCACGAGGCCGCCGGCAACGGGTTCGGCTACGGTCTTATCACTCCATCGGACACCACGAGGACGCTCTCCGCACGCTATCATAAGGACGGTAGTGAGATCTTGGTCTCGCGCGGCGAGGGCGAGAACCCCCGTAAGCTGACCCCTAGAGAGTGCGCGCGCTTGCAGGGATTTCCCGACCGGTTCATAATCCCGGTCTCCGACACACAGGCCTACCGCCAGTTCGGCAATTCGGTGACGGTCCCTGTAATACGGTCGGTGGCCAAGCTCATGATGGGAGCGTGTCAGGATGGATTACGGGGCGCTTAGCAGCTACTTCGACGGCGCGGTCTCGAAGACCCTCGCGGACGTCGATATCGACGCAGGTAGGAGTAATCAGCACGAGTTCAACGGCACGCTGCCGCTGAGGTCGCTGTTCGGTGACGACGACATCCGCGACATCCGCACCACGTTCGCCTACATGTGCGACGAGGCGGAGCCGGAGATGTGCGACGGGACCGTGACTTGGTACGATGCGCGCCGCAAACATCCCACGAGAACCGAGTACCGTCTCTACTACAAGGACAACCCCGCCATCAGGCAGGCATCCGCTGGCGACCTCATGGTGGTCGCCAACTCCGATGACCTCGGGCTGCTCATCATCTTCGCTAAAAAAGGCTCGACCATCGAGTCGCAGCTGAGGTGGCTGTTCGGCTTCGAGGAGCCCGACCGCTCGGGCTATGCCGTATCAAAGGGCGAGCGCAACCGTATCGGTGCGGTGGCCTCGCGCATCCTCGGCATGATTGGTATCGAGACGCGCGCTCCCTTGAGCGCGGATATCTACTTGGACGATATGGTCAAGAGGTTTGGACATACGTTTCCGAAGGGCATCGACTTTACGGAGTACTCCATCTCAACCCTTGAAGGTCTCGACTGGGCGGATGACCCCGATCGAAGCCTGCTCGCGTGCTACGAGCGCGAGGAATTGCTGTTCAAGGTGTTTGAGCGCCATCTGCTTGAGAGAGACCTTGCGCCCTATTTGAACGGCCAGCTCGACGTCGACGGCATTCTGAAGACCACCATGTCGACCTTCCAGCGCAGGAAGTCCCGCGCGGGCACAGCGTTCGAGCACCAGCTTGAGTTCCTGTTCAAGGGTAGGGGAATCCGATACTCCGCACAGCCCTACACCGAGGGAAAGTCGAAGCCGGACTTCATTTTTCCGTCAATCGAGTGCTACCGGGATGAGGGGTTCCCCTCCTCGAGCCTTACGATGCTCGGTGCGAAGACGACCATCAAGGAGCGCTGGAGGCAGGTGCTCGAGGAGGCGAACCGCATCGAGCGTAAGCACCTTATCACGCTGGAGCCCGCCGTGAGCGTGGACTACACGAACGCCATGCGTGACAGCAAGCTCCAGCTCGTCATCCCCTCCCAGCTTTTCCCCACCTACACGCCTTCACAGCAAGAATGGCTCATGGATGTGGGAGGCTTCTGCGAGATGGTCGAGGAGAGGCAACGGGTACTTGACTAGGCCGGGACAATAAGAGCGTTGAGGCGGCGCGCAAGCGCATGACCATCCTGAAGGGCTCCGAAAAGATTGTGGCATCGCTCAATCAGTTCGGCGTTGTCCGGCGCGTGAGGCGGGGGCACTACGTGATTGCAGAGCCCATCGAACTGAATGACGAGCTTACGCGGTTTTTGGTCTTTGCCGACATGCTGGTAAACCGGTCGAGTTACCGGACGTTCCTGGAACTGCAGGACGTGGCCGAGTTGTTTCCGTTCGCGTGCCGTGTGAGCAAGGAGGGACTTGTGGCTGACGAGCGGTTCGAGGTGAACAACTTCGGCGGGGAGTTCTCGGTGGGGATACGGGAGTAGGAGAGTACAGGTCACTCCTACGACGCAACACCTTTGCCACGCGTGAAAAGCATATCGTCAATCGAAAGCTGCAGGATTTGCAGTTTACCCTGCTCCTCGGCTGGTATCAGCGACGAATCGAGCTTCTCCTTAAGGACTGCGACTATGTACTGGCAGTTGATTGTGCTGGCGCGTGCGATTATGTCACGCAACACCTTACCCTCGATGTTTTCAAGGACGTCATGCACTATGAAGCGCGGAGTCTTGATGCCCTTTGATTCTGCAAACTGCTGATACGCTAAATCAAATGCGGCGATGAGTGACTTGCGTGTGCCCGTGCTGGAGCCAGCGGTATCACGTATTGCAACGGGGAACTTGTTCGACTCTTCATAGTAAACGAGCAGCGGCGATTCGTTGTTGAACTCCCTGGCAAGCGGAGTGAAGAATGCGTTAAACGCAAGCATCATTGCAGCAAAATCGTTGGATTGCGGCTCGTCGCCATCATCAGACGAGCCAAGCGATGCGATTTTTCCCTCAATGCTGGTCTGTTCTACCTCAAAGCTGTTGAGCGTATCTATTACTTCTCGGCATTTGCCGATACTGCTCGAAAGCTCAACTAGGCGTGCCTGAAGCGACTCGTACTCATCGATGAGGTCTTGCTCCACCAATGACATGAATTGGCTGTTCTGCGATGACAGTTGGCTGATTTCACGTTGCACAGATGCACGCTCGGCCTTCAGTTTTTCTGCCACACTCGCGAAATAGGCAATCTTGTTGTCGCAGAGCTGGTTGTTGAATGCGACCATCTCTTCGAAAGTTGCATTCACCATCGGGATCATCGAACAGACTTCCTCGAAAAACCGTCTGCTCAAATTAACGTCGGCTTGTCTACCGCGCTCTTGCATAGCAGTCTGCAGGGCCTCTTCATTTCGTTGCAGCCTGTAGTCTATGTCTGAGAGTTGCAGTGTCAGAGATGCGTATCGGGTGCGTGTAGCCGCGATTTCATCGCGGTTGGCCCTGTAGACATCGGCGTCGATGATGCTGTTGAGCTTGCACTGGACTTCTTCATGCTCGGCTTCGAGCCCTGCAAGTATCTGCTGCTGCTCGCTGACCGTATCGACGTTCTGGACTTTCTTATAGCGTTTGATGGACTCACGCGTCTTGTTCAAGTCCTTGTTGAGGTCGTCACGCTTTTTGTCGAGCGCCGGATCTGAGATGCCGAACAGAGCGTTGTAGACACTCCGGTAGATGGATGTGCTGCCGCTGGGAACGGTTTTGAGGAAGGAATTATCATCCCCGCCTACGGACACGCGGACAAATGAATTGATCAATTGGCGAAACGTGGGCACATTCGCTTCGTTCCCGAAAAGCAAGACATTGAGTCGTTGCTGGTAAGCTTTCTGCCCCATCTTTTCGCCGTCTATGTAGTACCTTCCATTCGGGAAGAGGTCGATTGTGAGAATCACGTCATCGCCATCGGGAAAATCCGATGTCAGTGTCATGTCGACGGCGATCTTGTTTGTGACGATGAAATCGCGTAGCTCCTCGGTCACCGTGCCCGTGTCGGCGTCTGTGTAAATGAGCTTCCTGTCCTTGGCGCCCATTGCGATATCAATGAGCTTGAGGAAGGTTGTTTTTCCAACGCGATTGTGCGATTCGGAGTCCTCGGTATCGACGATGAGGTTGGCACCCTTGTGGAATAAGACCTCGCGAACTATTTCGTCAGTTGTTGTCTTGCGAATTCTAAGCGACTTGATGAACATGTAGCCCTCCCTTCTCGTCTATTGACACGCGTCCGAGGAGGAAGAGAAAGTCCAAAGCCATGACAAAGAAGTCGTAGCTCACTTCTTTCTTGACCAGAGTGTTCGCCGTTACCTCATAGAGTTGACCGGCGTCCAAGCCTGGGTTCTGGTCGATGTAGCCATCCAAGGCGGCAGCGATGTAATAGACCGTGCTCGTCGGCTCATTATTGCGATCAAGCAGCAGCATCGTCATCACCTGGCCTCAGAAGGACTCTGCATTTTGCCACGGCAACGGCAATCAACGCAACGCAGAACTGGTTGATGATTTCTTCGGGGACCTCGTCAGCCTGAAAGCTTGCGTCATTCACAATCATGTTATAGATCTCGTTCTCGATGAGCTTGAGCTGTGCATCGCCGTTTCCTACGCACAGCTTGCCGTCATCGCGAACGTCTGCCACATTGACAAACATCTTGTTCAGCCTTTGGATGATGGCTTCGCTGTCGGGGAATTCCTTGATCACGCTGTCGAGACGAGCGTAGTTCTCAGAATACTCGTTGATGATGTTTAGGTAACGCGGTGCGTGGTTGTAAATCAGCTTCTTCTCTATAGGAGGCGGAGGCGTAAGGGGGAAATCTTCGCCCGTTGGCTCAGTCGACGAAATCATGATTTGCAGGAGTTTATACATGAGCGTCTTTGTAAGCGGCCGGTGCGGGCCAGACGAGACGGGCTGGTAGATGTTTATGTCATGTGAGTCATAGCTATTGGAGTCGCCGGTTATGTTCGTGGCGACCTTTCCAATTGCGCTCTGGCTTGTCTGCGTTGGCTTATCGCGAAGCATGGATGTTCGCCGAGTTGTTGCTGCCTACGACGTTTGTGGCAACTTTACCTGTAGCGGTCTGCGAGTTGTCGCTTAGACTCTTTTTGATTGACTTGATCTCTTGCTTGTTTTGGAGCGAGATGACGGCGGCGGCGATGGATGCGATAGACGCGATAATTCCAAGGATAAGGTTCACAGTCTCCATCTTGCCTCCCAAATGTCAAGTCCAATATTCTAGACCATTATCGAGCGTTCGCTCGTTGCGTTGCCTCTAATTCTTGCTAATGGTCACAAACTGCCGAACGGACTGGATGACCTCACTTTGTGACCGACCTTTAGCCTATTTGCATGGTTAAGGGACGGTTCGTTTGTGCTGGCCTATGTCAATCGAAAGGCAGGCCGACATGGACGGAGACGACCATAGCATCGACGACGAGGAAGAGGTCGCAGCGCAGGCGGGCGGCCAAGAAGGGGTCGCGCAGGCGGAAGAGCCGCAGGCAGTGGACTCGGAGAGGGGCTACCAGGCGCTTCTCGCCAAGCAGGAGGCTCGCATCAAGGAGCTTGAGGGGCAAGTGGCCGAGGCTGCCAAGAGCGCCGAGGTGGCGGACGCCCTGCGCGACGAAATCCAGCAGGTGAAGGCCAGGCGGCCGATGAGCGCATCGCCTTCGCGGCAGACATGGCGACGTTCGCAACCATGAACCTGACCCACCTCTTCTACTTATGCACGGCGCTGGAGGTGGTCTCCGGTTTGGGCAACCTCGCAGGTGTCAAGTCGTGCGGTTCGCGTTCGCTTCGCGCTCGTCGCCCGCCGAGCTGGACTTCCGAGGCTTCGACCCGTCTGCGCTCACCGACCTGACCTACTGCTTCTCGGGGTGCTCGTCGCTGGTGACGATCTACGCCGACGCCACCTGGGCGCTGCCTTCGAGCGGGGTTTCGGACTCGCAGTGCTTCTATAACTGCTACAAGCTGACGGGCGGCAACGGAACCACGTATGCAAGCAGCAGGACGGTTTATACCCACTTCCGTATCGATACGACGGCTACGCCTGGTTACCTGACTGTCTCTGCTTGACATGCTCTTTGGCTACGGTATTTGCGTCAGTCTGGGTAATATCCGAGAACATTTCATCAACGATGCGGACATGGCATTCATAAGCTGCATACCTGCTGGACCTCACCGCATTTTCCGCTTCCTGCAGGCGTGTTGCAGCATCCCTGAATCGGGATTTTGCCGCCATTTGCCCCATGATGGAGTCTGGGTGGTTGTCACTGAGTACGTCTGCGTCTCTCAGTTCTATTTCCGCACTTGCAATGCGTTCCATAAGCAGATTGTATTGGGCATCGCCGACCTCAGACAGGCAGAGCACAAGGTCTTTAAACGCTGCTGCGGTCAGCATTCGATTGAGCACTGCCCTGCAAGCTTCTGGCTCGGCATTCGCCTTCGCGACCATATCATTCACGAGGTATTTTTCCCATTCCTCATGGTCTCCGCCGTTGCCGCCAGACTGTTCCGGAAGCCACTCCGCACTAACTTTTCTCGTCATACGCTCGATGGACAGAACAGCCTCGCCGCTGAGACCAAGGAAGTCAGCAATATCTTGGAGCTCGTACGTATCACAATCGGTCTCCCCGATGAGAAAACCTACTGGCTTTCCGAATATGTCAGCCAGATCTACGAGGTCATCCCATTGAGGAAACTGATCTCCTTTTCGAAATCGGCTGATCTTTCTCGCAATCGCCTTGCGGCCGTTCTCCCTTTCCACTGCATAGCGGTCATCGGCTAGCGAGGCATCATCGGCACCGTTACGCTTTTGATAGAGCAGACGCGCAAGGCCGATATTGCTAATGCCTCTGCGCCCCTTTTCTATTTCATAGCTTTCCATCAAACCGCTGAGTCTCTTTGGAAAAATGTCCTTAGGGCGATCTTTGCGGACGTACATTGTCTTAATCATTCCTCATTAACAACAGATAAGACAATTATAGGACATATACCGTCTTATTTACCGATGGCATGATAGCACTGTCGAAAGTGAGCACCCCAGTGGAAGCGGTGCTGAAGTGAAAGAAAGTGAGGAAAAGGCAATGACGACTTGGGACTATGCGCAATTGTCGCATCTGGCGAAAGAGCTCGGTGGGCCTCAGGCGCTGATCAGCAATATCAGAGCGGGCGGGATTTCCGTTGGAAGAATCCAGGGTGGAGTAATCGGTTCTGTAGCCACGCTAGTCGCAGGTGGAATCGGACTGTATGCCTACGACAAGCACCAGAGGAAGATCGCTCTTGCTGAACAGAGTGCAACCATGCTCAAGGCGAACATCGAAGTATACGAAGAGGCACATTCGTCAACAGAAGTTGATGAGGCTACGAGAGAGACGCAACATAGTGAGGAGGAAACGGTAACTGAATCCAGTGGCGGCGAAGAGGCCTAGCCACCAGATTCATTAGACAGCCACTACCACGAGGAGCCCCGGTATGTACCAGGGCTCCAATTCGTTCTTATACCTTGCAGCGGATACTTAGATCTCTCGGGACTTGCAGTAGAGCGGGTCGCCCTCTCCGACCAGCACATCCCACCGCCATTGCGGGGTCTCGGTGCCGGACTGGCAGAGCGCATCGAGGGGCATGACTTTTTGCTCGGGCGAGCAGGGGCAAAGGTCTGCCTTGATGTGGGCCATGTCTTCGGCCTGGCCGGCGAGCTTTTTTATCCGGGGACCATGCTTTCGGCACGCGATCCCCCATCCTCAACCTCCCAAATCAAAAACTCAATCTGTAACACCTAGACTCGATTTGAGCAGATATCTGTTACAGATTGAGACGTTTCGGCAGAGTGATTCCCGTTTGTCTTGATTTGTAACAGGTAGAGGCAAAAAACTCGACTTGATGTTACAGATTTAGACAAACGGCTGCCGACCCGCGCGAAAACAAAAAGGCCGCATGCGATCCCGTGGAGGGACTCACATGCGGCCGACAGGGGGTACGCGGCAAAAGTTAGGCCATGAGCAGGCCGGTCTCTGCGACGTTCTTGTACCAGTACGCGCTCGCCTTGGGATAGCGCTTCTGGGTCTCGAAGTCGATGTAGAACAGGCCGTAACGTTTGTTGTAGCCGTTGGTCCAGGAGAACTGGTCCTGCAGCGACCACACAAAGTAGCCGTCGACGTTCACGCCGCCGTCGATTGCCTTGAGGATCCACGCGAGATGCTGGCGCATATAGTCGATGCGAGGGGCGTCGTCGATAAAGCCGTCCTCAAAGTCGTCCTTATAGCCCATGCCGTTCTCGGTGATGTAGATCTTCTTGTAGTCGGGGTAATCGTTCTTAATGCGCAGCAGCAGGTCGTAGAGGCCCTCAGGATAGATAATCCAGTCCCAATCGGTGGTGGGTACGCCTTCGCGCACGCATGACTCGCCCACGCCCTTGAGGAACCAGCGCGAGGAGCCCTTGTCGCCGGTGCCATTGTGGTTGATGTCGTTTTCGCCCTCGGCGGCACGCAGGAATTGGCACTTGTAGGTGTTGACGCCCAGGCAATCGTTGTAGGGGAGCGCGGCGGTCAGCGCGGCGATGTCCTCGTCGCGGACGTCGAGCTCGCCGCCGGCGATATGGGCCAGCTTGGTCGCAGCCTCCATGGTGTCGGCTGCATAGTGGCCGCGGAAGGTGGCGTCGAGCACCCAGCGGTTGTTGATGACGTCGGCCATGCGAGCCGCCTCGCAGTCGGCGGCGTTGTTGGGGTCGAGGGGATACTTGGGCTCCAGGTTCTGGACGATGCCGATCTCGCCCTCAAAGCCGCCCTCATGGAAGGCGACGACGGCCTTGGCGTGGGCCACCATCATGTTGTGCATGAGCTGGAAGGCCTTGTCCAGGCGATACTTCTCGCCGTGCGGCCAGTTGCCGACGATAAAGCTGCCCTCGGCGGTCGCGGGAATCTCGTTAAAGGTAAACCAGTGCTTGACCTCGGTGAACTCGGCAAAGCAGAACTTGGCGTACTCGACAAAGGCATCGATGGTCGTGCGCGTCAGGAAGCCCTCGCCGCCGTTCTGGTAAAAGGCCTCGGGCGTATCAAAGTGATCGAGCGTGACATAGGGGATAACGCCGGCTTTATTGCAGGTGGCAAAGAGCTCGTGATAGAAGGCAACACCCTCGGGGTTGATCTCGCCGGTGCCGTTGGGGAAGATACGGCTCCAGGCGATGGAGACACGGATGCCGTTGATGCCAAAGCGCTGGCACAGGTCGATATCGACCGGGTATTTGTTGTAGAAATCGCTTGCGGGGTCGGGGGAGAAGCGACCCTGAGCAGCCAAGAAATCGTCCCAGGGCACTTTGCCCTTGCCGTGCGTGCGGGTCTCTCCCTCAACCTGGTAAGCGGCGGTGGCGCCGCCAAACACAAAGCCGTCGGGGAACTGCATGGGATTGGTCATGAGTCATCCTTTCTGTGGGATACGAATAGGGAGAGGTGCCCGAACTGGGGATCCGGGCACCAACAGAGGGGGGAGCTAGTCGAGGTTCTCGCGGAGCCACTTGATGGCACCGGCGGGGTCGCGGGTAAGGTCGATGTATTCCTTGCCGCGCGGGGCGAGCAGCTTAATGCCCAGGCGATCGGTGTCGGCCTTCATGTCGTTGTAGTAGCTACGGACCTGCGGGGCAAGCACGATAACGTCGTACTGATCCATGATGGCAGTGTGCTGACCATAGGCACCGGCAGAGGAAGCGATGTTCTCTCCGGTCTGTGCGGCACCTTCCTTGATGGCGTTGGCAAGCATGGCGGAGGTGCCGGCGCCGGCGCACAGGACGAGGACCTTCAGGCCATCGACGTCCTTCTTAGCGGATGCGTCGGCGGCGGGCTCGGGCTGATCGGCGACAGGCTCGCTGTTGACGGCAGCGGCGGTCGGCTCGACGGAAGCGGTAGTCTGCTCGACGGCGGGCGCAGAGGCGTTGGCGGCGATGGAAGCAGCACCATCGGACTCGAGACCCAGCTCGGCGGCGCGCTCGGCTTCCTGGTCGCAGAGCAGCTTATCGTATGCCTTCAAGAACGGCAGGTAGATGATGACGTCCAGCAAGATGATGATCGCGACAAATACCAGGGCAATAAGCTGGAAGTTCGTGGTGATGAAAATACCGATGGGGGCGGGGGTGGCCCAAGGCACCACGAAGGAGAAGCCGTTCATGCCCACGTTATCGATAAAGAACTTGGCAACACTCACATTGACGCAGCCGGCGGCAACAAAGGGGATGAGCATATAGGGGTTAAGAATCATCGGTGCGCCAAAGAGCAGCGGCTCGTTGACAGCAAAGGCAACAGGAACAATCGAGGCCTTACCGACGGCTTTGAGCTGCTTGGACTTCATTAAGAGAATCAGCAGAAGCGGCACGATGAACGTGGCGCCGGTGCCGCCGAACTCACCCACGAGCGACATGTTAAAGGTGAGGGAGTGGGCGGGGTGGCCACCGGCCAGCAGAACCTGCAGGTTCTCGGCCTGGTTGGCAAGACGGATGGGGTCGATGCCCGGCTGGACGATCGAGGGGCCGTGGACGCCGATGAACCAGAAGAACGCGGTGGCTGCCTGGATAAGGATAAGGCCAGGATAGGTTTCTGCAGCGGTAAAGAGCGGGGAGAGCAGTTTGATAAGCAGCTCGGAGAACGGAACGCCCATGAGGTTGCGCACGACGACATCGATAATGCCGCAGATGATGACGGCGCCGCCAAAGGGGATGATGTCGCGGAAGTTCTGAGCGATGGCGCCCGGAACCTCCTTGGGCAGCTTAATGGTCAGATCGCGCGAGACGCAGAATTTATAGACCCACACGGTAATGAACGCGGCGATATAGGCCGAGAACAGACCGCGCGTGCCCATGCTGGTGCAATCGAAGACCGAAAGCTCGGAGCCGTTGAACTTGGTGCTGAACTGCGTAACAGCGAGCAGCAGCATGCTGCACTGGGCAGCAACCATAGTGGAGCCGTCGTTGAGCACCTTGCCGGCGGGCATACGACGGTTCATGGATGCCGTGAAGTTCTTGGCGGTGGTGCCGGCAACCATGATGCCCATGACACCCATGGTGAAGTTGTAGAGCTTGTTGCACCAGTCGATGAGCGGCTGGGGCAGCGTGATGCCGACCACGCCGGGAAGCGTGGCGATCAGCAGAAAGATCGAAGAGGTGAGGACGATGGGCATGCACCCAAGGAAACCGTCCTTGATGGCCTGGAGGTAGATGTTCCTCGAGATCTTCTCAAAGAACGGTTGATGCTTTTCGAGCATCTTTACGATGGCGTCCATAAAGCTCCTTTGCTACTTGATGCGCGATGCATGTGGATGGAACTGGTCGTCGATGGATGGTCAGGACTGCCCGGAAGCCTTCCTGCTTAAGGAAGGCATTGAGAAATGACAACGTTGTCATTTCATTAATGACAACGTAAGACATTTTTGGAAGAGCAACAAGGATATACGGGTGAGCGGTCGATATTGTTCGGTAAACGGTTGATTTATCAGTCAGGCAGGTAGTGTATGCTAGAACACAAAAAACAAGCGATAGAGAACCGAGTGGAGAAGCAGTGACAACGATGGACAAGAAAAACGTCTCGATGAACGATGTGGCGATTGCCGCGGGTGTTTCTCTCAAGACGGTGTCGCGCGTGATCAACGAGCCCGATAGCGTGCGAGAGTCGACACGCGATAAGGTTCATTCGGCCATGGAGACGCTCGGGTTTCGAGCCAACTTTGCCGCGCGTTCGCTCAAGTTGGGCCGTTACGGGTGCATCGGCGTGGTGATGTTTCACTTGTCGGGCGGTGCCGTGGACATGATTGACGGTATCGCCGATGCCGCCGAAGAGCGAGGATTTGCTCTCACAATGATTAAGAAGCGCGCAGGGGAGAAGATGACCCTTGCCGAAGCGGCGCGTAGGATGTCGCAGCTGCCTGTTGATGGCATGATCTTCAACCTGCGCCAGATGGTCGATGACTTTGATACCTTTGAGGCGCCGAAAGACCTCAAGACGGTGATTATCACGCCGATGGAGCATCCTACCTGCTCCACCGTCAGTGACGACCAAGAGGGCGGCGCGCGTATGGCGTGCGAGTACTTTTTGGACCACGGTCACAAGAACGTGTACTTCGTCTCTGGTAAGAAAGAGTCACTGTCGAGCCAGTGCCGTATGAAAGGTTGGCGTGCGGCGCTCGAGACGCGTGGCATTGAGCCGCCCGAGCCTCTGCAAGGCGATTGGAATGCGGATAGCGGCTATGCCGCGGGCCTTGTGCTTGCCGATAAACCCGATTGCACGGCGGTCCTCGCTGCTAACGACTGCATGGCCAACGGCGTGATGATGGCTCTGCGTGACAGAGGGCTCAGGGTGCCCGACGACGTGTCCGTGATCGGCTTTGACGACGAACTCTACAAGACGATTCCCAACTCGATTCTGACGTCAGTGAAGTTTCGCCACCGCGAGCTGGGCATCCGTGCGCTTAACGAGGTCGTCGCAGGTCTGGAAGCCCCGAGCTCCAGAAGCCGTACGCTTGTGTCGGGCGTGCTGGTCGAGCGTTCCAGCGTGAAGGACCTGCGGGCGTAGACGTGCTCGGCTCGTTCATCTCAATCTGTAACAGGTGGGACCCAAAAACTCGGCTAGATGTGACAGATTTAGACAATTCGGCCCGGCTTATTCCGTTTGTCTCGATCTGTAACAGTTAGGGGTGAAATGACCAGCCAGATGTTACAGATCTAGATTGATTGGATTTGCCCATCTGTTTGTCTCGATCTGTAACATCTAAGCGGTCAAAAGCGGTCTACATGTTACAGATTGAGATTTTCGGCTTGGCCTGTGCGTTCATCTCGATCTGTAACAGCTGGGACCGAAAAACTCGGATAGATGTTACAGATTGAGATGAACAGGAGGACGGGTGCGGTCTAAACAAAATGGCCCGCGCATCACACATCGATGCGCGGGCCATTATTTTCTGCGAGCGGCAGGTGGCGTCAGCGTATTATGCCTCGAGGTTTTCCTCGATCCAGGCGACGGCACCCTTGGGATCCTTAGTGAGGTCGATGTACTGTTTGCCCTTGGGCGACAGCAGCGTGATGCCCAGGCGGTCGGTGTCGGCCTTCATCTCGTTGTAATAGGTGCGAACCTGCGGAGCCAGGACGATGACGTTGTACTGGTCCATGATGGCGTAGTGGCTGCCGTAGGCACCGGCGTTGGCGGTAATGTCGATGCCCAGCTCGTCGGCGCCTTCCTTAAGCGCGTTGGCGAGCAGTGCAGAGGTGCCGGCGCCAGCGCACAGAACCAGAACCCTCAGATCCTTGCCCTTAAGGGCGGACGGAGCTGCGGAGGCCTCAGTGGCAGAAGCGGTCTCGACAACGGGAGCCTCAACGGCGGGGGCGGCAGCGGTCTTGACGGCCTTGGTCTCCTCGGCCTCTTCTTCGGCCAGGGTCTCGGCCTCCTGCTTGCACAGGACGTTGTCGTAGGCCTTGCAGAACGGGTAGTAGATCAAGAAGTCAACGACCAGCAGGACGACAACCAGGACCAGAGAAATCGGCTGGAAGTTGGTGTCGATGAAGGTGCCGATCGGTCCGGGGAGTGCCCACGGCATGGCATAGATAAAGCCGTTCATGCCCAAAAAGTCGATGAAGAACTTACCAATGAGGACGTTGGCCACGGGGGCAAACAGGAACGGGATCAGGAAGTACGGGTTGAGGATGATGGGCGCGGCGAACAGCAGCGGCTCGTTGACGGCGAACATCACGGGTACGACAGAGGCTTTGCCGACGGCCTTGAGCTGCTTGGAGCGCATAAAGAGCAGGAAGATGATCGGGACAATGAACGTGGCGCCGGTGCCGCCGAGTTCGCCGATGTAGTTACCGAAGTTCTCGGTCAGGGCGAGGGCGGGGTGACCGCCGGCCTGCAGCGTGGCGAGGTTGGTGGTGATGTTGCCAAACAGCGCAGCGTTGAGGGCAGGCTTAACGACCGAGGGGCCGTGGATGCCCATGAACCAGAACAGCGGGATCATGAACCAGATGAGGGCGAGGCCGGCGTAGGAATCGGCGGCGGCGAACAGCGGGCTCACCAGCGTGGAGATGACGTTGGCAAACGGGACGGCCAAGCAGGTGCGGCAGATAACGTCGATGACGGCGACAAACAGGATGGAGAAGCTGAAGGCGAAGATGTCGCGGAAGTTCTGGGCGATGGCGCCGGGGACTTCTTTGGGCAGCTTGATGGTGATGTCGCGCTTAATGCAGAAGGCATAGATGTTGACCGTGGCAAATGCGGCGACAAAGGAGCTCAGCAGGCCCTTGGTGCCCATGTTGTCGGTAAAGAACACCGAGACATCGGCGCCGTCGATCTTGGCACTCGTCTGGGTAACGGCCAAGATGAGCATAGCGCACATGGCGGCGACCATGGTGCTCGTGGCGTTGATGGCCTTGCCGGCAGGCATGCGGCGGTTCTTGGAGCCGGTCAGCGCGCTTGCGGTGGTGCCGGCGACCATGATGCCCACGACGCCCATCGTGAAGTTGTAAACCTTGTTGCAGAAGTTCACGACGTCGACGTTCCACCAGTCGGGCAGCGTAAAGCCGCCGACCGTGGCGACAACGCCCGGCAGGGTCGAAATAAGCAGGAAGACAGAAGAAGACAGGATGATGGGCATTGCTGCCAAAAAGCCGTCTTTAATGGCCTGAAGGTAGATGTTCTTAGAGACCTTGTCGAAGTACGGCTGACCTTTCTCCAAGAACTTAACGATCGATTCCATAGTTCACGCTCCTCTTTGCATGAAATCTTAATGGCATGGACGTTGAAAACCTATATGGTCTCCCGCTTGCTAAAAGCCCGGGTGCAGGCGGGGTCGGTCCCAGAGAGAGGGGAGCGGCTGGGTTTGTATCGCATAGGGCCGCTCCTTTCTCGGGGGAAAGCGAGGCGATGCGCTACTGCGCGTCCGCCATAGTGTCGGCGAGCTCCTTGTACCAGAGTGCCGACTGCTTGATGTAGCGTTTTTGCGTGTCGAAGTCGATGTAGAACAGGCCGTAGCGCTTGTTATAGCCATTGGCCCACGAGAACTGGTCCTGCAGGCTCCAGATAAAGTAGCCCTGGACGTCGACGCCCTCGGCGCGCGCCTGGAGCACCTTCTCCATGTGCTGGTCGACAAAGTCGATGCGCTCGGGATCGGCGACGATGCCGTTTGCGTCGGGCTCGGGGTCCTTGTGGCCCAGGCCGTTTTCGGTGATATAGATGACGGGGAGGTTGGGATAGGTGGCGCTGATGTGCTTGAGCGTGTCGTAGAGGCCTTGCGGGTAGATGAGCCAATCCCAGTCGGTGGTGGGGATACCCGGCATATCGACCTGCTGCCCGACGCCCTTAAACTTAAAGCACGAGGTGCCCTTGTCACCGGTGCCGTTAAAGCTGTTGGTGGACTCGCCATCGTAGGCGGCGATAAACGTCGACTGATAGTAGTTGAGGCCGAACATATCGTTGCGGGGCGTCGCCTTGGCGAGCTCCTCCATGTCGCCGTCCTCAACCGTAAGTGTGGCGTTGTTGGCGCGCAGAATCTCGTTGATGAGTGAGAGGGTGTGCGCGGAGTAGTGACCCAGGAAGGCGCCGTCCATGATGAAGTCGGTGTAGAAGGCGTTGTACAGGTCGGCGGCGTGCTGGTCGGCGGGCGAGTCGGTGGCGGGATATGCCGGCGTCAGGACGTTGACCATGCCAATGCGGCCGCCCAGGTGCTCGGTCTCGTCCAGATCCTTATACAGGTTGACGGCGCGGGCGTGGGCAACGAGCTCGTTGTGCTGGCTCTGGATGCCGCTCGTCACATCAAAGTGATGGTTGGGCGGGAAGTTGCCTTGGATGTATTGGGAGTGCGAGAGGCTGATGAGCTCGTTGATGGTGAACCAATTCTTGACCTCGCGGAACTCACGGAAGCAGAACTCGGCATAGCGCACATAGGCGTCGACGGTCTTGCGGTTGAGCCAGTCGCCCTGGTTGAACAGGGCGGCGGGGGAGTCAAAGTGATGCAGGGACACATAGGGCTCGACGCCATACTTTTTGCAGCAGGCGAACAACTCGTGGTAGTGCTTAACGCCCTCGGCGAGGGGCTCGGCATCGTCGCCGTTAGGGAAGATGCGGGTCCAGGCGATGGACACACGGATGGCGTTGAGTCCATGCTCGGCAGAAAGGCGGATATCCTCCTCGTAGCGGTTGTAGAAATCACTGGCCGGGTCGGGCAAAAAGCGACCCTGGGCGACAAGGTAATCGTCCCACATGGTCTTACCCTTGCCTGCCACCTTCGTGGAACCTTCCGTTTGGTACGCGGCGGTTGCGGCGCCCCAAACAAAGCCCTTCGGCAGCTGCTGTACGCGGTTTAGCAAAGACATATGCATACACCCTCTCGTCTCGCTGTTCGATATTGTGCGTTTGCGCTCAGGAGGCTCCCTGGTTAGCGTTCAGCGGTGAAAAAGCCCGATAAACACTATCTTAAAATGATTAAAACCAAAATGAGCACGTGAACATTTAACAATGAGCACGTTAACATCCGGCTGGGATGTATAGAAACAAAACAACTTCAAACAGCCGCGAACGGTTGTATTTGTTCGGTAAGCGGTTTTGATTGACAGAAGTTTTCATGTTGTGGTATATGGCTCGGGTATCATGAGCACGTTATCAATGTATGTACGATGCGCCATGGGCGCGGGGAATAGTTGGGAAGCAGGTTGGCGTGGAAGGCATGGCTCAGCAGACAAGGAATGGTCGTTCGGCGAGCGCGGCAGAGGTTGCGGCGCTCGCTGGCGTGAGCCGCCAGACTGTGTCTCGCGTGGTCAACGGTATGCCCAACGTGACGGAAAAGACGCGCAAGCGTGTGCTGGCCGCCATGGAAGAGCTGGGCTTTCGTCCCAATTTTGCTGGAACGGCGTTGCGCGGCGGGTCGTATCGTTCTATTGGCCTGTGCATGTACAACATCACACGTGTCGGTAACCTGGCGACGCTCGAGGGTATCATGCAAGCGGCGCGCGAGCACGATTTTGCCGTCACTATGATCGAGATGGGCGGCGACAAGCCCTATGCACTTGCCGATGCCTCGCGCCGCATGGTCGAGCGACCCGTCGACGGCATGATTCTCAACATGAACCGCATGGCTCCCGATTTTGAGGAGTTTGTTCCCCAGCCGGGAGTGCGAACGGTCATCCTGTCCATGTATGCGCATCCGCGCTGCACGACGATCGACTCCGACCAGTATGGTTCGTGCGAGCTGTTGACCAATTATCTGCTGGAACATGGCCACTCGAATATGCGGTTTGTGGCGGGTCCGGAAAACTCGATTTCCTCGCGTTTTCGTGAGGCCGGTTGGCGCGATACGCTGGGTCGTGCTCATGTCGATGCCGCTCCGATGCTGCGTGGCGATTGGAGTGCGGACAGTGGGTACGCCATGGGCGAGCGGATTGCGGCCGAGGTGCTTGCCGGCGGGTCGCAGGCGCCGACTGCCGTGCTTGCGGCAAATGACCAGATGGCGCTGGGCGTTATCGCCGCGCTCGAGAACGCGGGCCTGTCCGTGCCCGACGACGTGAGCGTGGTTGGTATCGACGACGCACTCGAGGGACTTGTTCCTCACAATCGGCTGACGACGCTGCGATTTGATTTGCGCGGTGTCGGTAAGCTTGCGTTTGAGGCGGCGATTGGAGAGAACTCGTCTATCGAGGCGATTCATGTGCCGAGTACGCTGGTCGAACGCTCGACTGTTAGGGACATACGGGGTTAGGTTCTACTCCGTTTGTCTCGATCTGTAACAGGTAGACGGTCAAAAGCGGGCTACGTGTTACAGATTTAGATTCTTCGGAAAGAGCAATCCTGTTCGTCTCAATCTGTAGCAGCTGGGACCAAAAAACTCGGCTAGATGTTACAGATCGAGACAAACGGCTTCCGACCTGCACAAAAAGGCCGGGGGCGGCGCGCCGTGTGACGTGCCGCCCCCGGCTGAGAAATGGGGACAGGTTATGTGAGCGGGGCTACTCCGCTAGCCGCTAGTCCAGACGACGGGTCTGCGCCACGTGCTTGTACCAGTAGGCGCTTGCCTTGGGCGTGCGCTTCTGGGTCTCAAAGTCTACGTAGAAGAAGCCGTAGCGCTTGTTGTAACCGTTGGTCCAGGAGAACTGGTCCTGCAGGCTCCACAGGAAGTAGCCGCCCACGTTGACGCCGACCTCCATAGCCTTGAGCAGCCAGCGCAGGTGCTGCTCGATGTAGTCGATGCGGGGCTGGTCATCCACAAAGCCGTCCTTGTAGGGATCCTTGTAGCCCATGCCGTTCTCGGTGATGAAGATCTGCTTGTAGTTGGGATAGCGCTGCTTAATGTAGACGAGCAGATCGAACAGACCCTCGGGATAGATGATCCAGTCCCAGTCGGTGGTGGGGATGCCGGGCTTGTTCACGTGCTCGCCGATGCCCTTGACGCGCCAGCGGCCGGTGCCCTTTTCGCCCGTACCGTTGTGGTGCAGGTCGTTCTCGCCATCGTATGCCTTGAGGAAGCGGCACTGGTAGTTGTTAACGCCCAGGTAGTCGTTGTAGAGCGCGGCTTCGCGCATAATCTCGAGGTCCTCGTCCAAGATCTCGATGGTGCCGCCCGAGACGGCGGCCAGGCGGTTGGCGCACTCGAGGGTGTCGGGCGCGTAGTCGCCGCGGAAGGTGGCGTCGAGCAAAAACTGGTTTTGCAGCACGTGCTCGTTGTTGGCGGCTTTGATGTCGGCGGGGTCGTTTTCGTTGAGCGGGTACTTGAACTCCAACGACTGAATGACGCCGATTTTGCCCTTAAAGCCGCCGTTGTGGAAGGCCAGCACTGCCTTGGCGTGGGCGAGCATCATGTTGTGCTCGCACTGGAAGGCCTCGGCAAGATGCGCCTTGACGCCACCGGGGAAGGTGCCCTCGATGTAGGTGTTGGAGGCGTCGGCCCAGATCTCGTTAAAGGTGAACCAGTAGGTCACCTGGTCGGCGTACTCCTTAAAGCAGAAGGTGGCAAAGTCCACAAAGGCATCGATGGTCTCGCGGTTGAGGAAGTCGCCCTTCTCAAAGAGGGGAAGCGGCGTGTCAAAGTGATGCAGCGTGACGAACGGCTCAACATGGTGCTTATGGCACTCGGCGAAGAGATCGTGGTAGAACTGGACGCCCTCGGGGTTGATTTCGCCGGTGCCGTTGGGGAAGATGCGGCTCCAGGCAATGGAGAGGCGAATGCCGTTGATACCGAACTCCTCGCACAGCTCCAAGTCGACGGGGTACTGGTTGTAGAAGTCCGAAGCGGGATCGGGGGAGAAACGGCCCTGGGCTTCCAGGAAGTCGTCCCAGGCAACCTTGCCCTTACCGTGAGTGCGGGTCTCGCCCTCTACCTGGTAGGCAGCGGTGGCGCCGCCAAAGACAAAGTCCTCGGGAAACTGCGCAGGCGGGTTAGTGACGCTAGCAGGGTTAACGGACATGATGATCCAATCGTCTAAATCGAAGGGCCAGCCGGTCTTGGATGGTCGGCTGGCCCTGAGCGTTACTTACTTCGAAAGCTGCTCGGAGACGAAGGCGAGAGACTTATCGCCGTTCTGGGAGAGCTCGATGTACTGCTTACCGCGGCAGGCGACGCACTTGTTGCCCACGCGCTCGCAGTCTTTCTGCAGGTCGGCCAGGTAGCTGGCGGCCTGCGGGGCCAGGACGACCAGGTCAAAGTCGGGGAGCATGTCAACGTGGTTGCCATAGGCCTCGGCAGCGGTCTCAAGATTGATGCCGCGCTCCTTGGCAGCCTTGGCCAGTGCGTTGGCGAGCAGGCCCGAGGTACCGCCGCCCTGGCAGAGCACGAGCACGCGCTTGCCGTTGAGGTCGCTGGCGGTTGTTGCCTCGGCAGCGGGTGCTGCAGAAGCGGCGGGGGAGTCGGACTTCACGACCTCGGCAGCAGCGCCGGCGGCAACGCTCTTAGCGTCGGCCTTGCCCTGGAAGGCATCGTTGAGCTTAGCGGCCTTCTCGGCGTTCTTGGCGGCGAGCTCCTCGTCGGAAATCTCGGCCTCCTCTGCGCACTTCTGTGCGTCATAGGCACGGAAGAAGGGGTAGTACAGGGCAAAGTCGACGACCAGGATAAGGGCGAGCATCACAAAGGCGAGCGGCTGGAAACCCAGACCCATGATGGTGCCGATGGGGCCGGGGACGGTCCAAGGCAGGGTGTACATAAAGCCGTTCATGCCCAAGAAGTCGATAAAGACCTTGAGAATCCAGATGTTGGCGATCGGGGCAAAGACAAACGGGACAAAGAAGACGGGGTTGAGCACGATAGGCGCGGCGAACAGCAGCGGCTCGTTGACGGCAAAGCACACGGGAACGATGGCGGCCTTACCGACGGCGCGCATCTCCTGGGACTTGGCCAAGAAGCAGAACATAAAGACCAGGACGAGCGTGGCGCCGGTGCCGCCCATGCAGACGACGAAGTACTGGGCGCCCTGCGTCAGGACGGCGGAGGCGTGCTCGCCGGCCTGGAATGCAGCCAGGTTGTCGGTCATGTTGGCAACGAGGGCGGCGGCGATGGCGGGCTCAACGATCGAGGGGCCGTGGACGCCGACGAACCAGAAAAGGCTCATGGCACCGTAGATCACAGCGAGGCCGATGTAGCC
Source organism: uncultured bacterium (assembly GCA_905215755.1). Lineage (GTDB taxonomy): Bacteria > Actinomycetota > Coriobacteriia > Coriobacteriales > Coriobacteriaceae > Collinsella. Next base: position 39,060 of record CAJMRE010000002.1, on the reverse strand, counting down.
GTCGGCAGCGGTGAACAGGGGCTGGAACACCTGGATGACGCCCTGGGCAAAGCAGAAGCCAAAGGCAGCGCGAAAGACGATGTCAAAGACCCAAAAGACGGTGATGCAGACGGAGAAGGGGATGATGTCCTTAAAGGTCTGCGAGATGTTGGGCGGAACCTGCTCGGGCATCTTGACGGTGATGTTGCGCTTAATGAAGAACTTGTAGATGATGCCGGTCACAAACGCAGCGATGAAGGCGGTCAGCAGGCCCTTGGAACCAAGGTAAGTGGTGTTGAAGCCGCTGGCAGCGTCCGTGGCGATCGTGTCGCTCGAAAGGAGCAAGAAGCCGATGATGGCCGCGCACATGCACGAGATAAAGTTGATCTGGTTGTTCTTGGGCAGGTCGCGGTTCTGCGCGTCGGCGAAGTGCTTGGCCGTGGTGGCGGCGCAGGCGATGGCCAGGATACCCATGGAGTAGTTGTAGCACTTCCACAGGGCGTTGTTGATGTCATCGGGCCAGTAGAAACCCCAGATGTTGGGGACCGAGGCTACCAGGCAGAAGATGGACGAGAAGATGATGATGGGGATGACGGAGATAAAGCCGTCGCGAATCGCCTTGAGGTACTTGTTGCGGGCGATCGCGTTGAAAAAGGGCTGGCCCTTTTCGATGATGGCGATGAGTTGCTCCATGCAATGCTCCTAAGAGTCGGTGGGTTAGCAACGATGGTAGCTTTTGGCATTCGATTGCCAAAATGTTGACGTTGCCATTTTGCGACACAAAAAAAGACGCGAACCGGTGGTTCCTGTGCCTGCGAACCGTCGATTCCTTATGCGTAAACGTTTGAGCCGCCCGGTGGCTCTGTGTTTGCACAATGGCAACGTTAACATTTGGGCGCCAAAAGTCGTTTGGGGAAGCAAAACTGTCGGTGAACGGTAAGTTTTGGGTGGTGAGCGTATGGTGAGGGAGACGTTGGATATACTTGAAGGCGTTAAAAATGACTGCGTAGGGTGCCACAATGGCATCGTCGACATAGAAAGATCGACCTATGGCCGCTGTTAAAAAATCGGTTTCCGTTAAGGATGTGGCGCGTCTCGCGGGCGTCTCGGAGCAGACAGTCTCGCGTACGGTGCACGATTCGCCCAGCGTGCGCCCCGAGACCAAGGAGCGCGTGCGTGCCGCCATGCGCGAGCTGGGTTATCGCCCCAATTTTGCCGGTCGATCGCTGCGCCGCGGCAAGTTTAAGACCGTCGGCGTCGCCATGTTCAACATTACTGGCACCGGCAACCTCGACCGTATGGAGGGTTTTGCCGCCGCCGCCGACAAACACGGCTACGCCATCACCCTCACTAAAGTAGATGGGCATCCGTATACCCTCGAGAGCGCATCGTCGCGTATGAGCGCACTGCCGGTGGACGGTATGGTCGTGATTATGAACCGCATGCCGGCGGACTTTGGCACCTTTGAGCCGCTGCCCGGTATGCAGACGGTGCTCGTTACCATGCTGGAGCACCCGCTGTGCTCGACGGTCGATAACGACCAGTTCGATTGCTCGCGCCAGGTGGTCGAGTACTTGCTGGAGCAGGGGCACAAGACCGTGCACTTTATCTCGTGTCCCGAGCGCTCGCTTTCGGGCATGCAGCGCGAGGAGGGCTGGCGTGAGACATTGCGTGCGCATGGTATTGAGCCGCCGCGACTCGTCCGTGGCGATTGGACGGCACAGAGCGGATATGCCGCCGGCCAGGTGCTTGCGGATGATCCGACCTGCACGGCCATTTATGCCTCCAACGATGCCATGGCCTACGGCTGCATTCGCGGACTCGAGTCGCGCGGAAAGCGCGTGCCCCAGGACGTGAGTGTGGTGGGTGTTGATGACAGCCTGGGCGATATCGTGCCCGACCGTCGCCTGACTACGGTGCGTTTTGATAACAAGCGCGTTGGCATGTGGGCGGTCGATAAGATTGCCGGCGCCGAGGGCGTCGCACCTAGCGTGGAGCACATGCTGATCCCCGGCGTGCTCATCGAGGGCGATACGGTACGCGGTCTGCGCTAAGGTGCGGACCTGTTTGGGTCGAGCTTCTTTGTGTTTGATATTGTTCGAAATGGTTTAAAAACCGTTCACGGGTGAAAATCGACCGTTCATAGCCTGATATTGCGTTTTGGATTGTTCTTTTTTGTTTGAATGTTAATGTTTCTGACATACACAACGCAGCGCGTATGCCCGGACGCGATGCTCTCCATTGGTTCATGTGTGAAAGGAACGCAATATGGCAACCAAAGAAGAAATCTCGATGGTTGGATTCGAGATCGTCGCATACGCGGGTGACGCCCAGACCGATCTGCTTGCAGCGCTCGATGCTGCTCGCGAGGGTGACTTTGAGAAGGCCGAACAGCTGCACAAGGATGCCAGCGACGCGCTCATCGGCGCTCACGACACGCAGACCAAGCTGCTTTCGCAGGAGGCCGGCGGCGGCGAGATGGAGATGACCTTCATCATGGCCCACGCTCAGGACACCCTGATGACCACCATGATTCTGGAGAAGCAGACCCGCTTTACCATCGATGCCTACAAGCGCATCGCCGAGCTCGAGGCCAAGCTCGCCTAACGAGCCCTCACAACTTCGTCCCCTTCCAAAAGCTCTGCCGCTATCCGCAACAGGGCTTTTTCTGTTCTCCTCCAAGTTGCGGTGAAATAGGGATTGAATAGGGGCCGGCGGGCGCAAAACAATCCCTATTCCACCGCAACTCATCCGGAGATAGTCATTGGGGACAGTCTTGGTGCGCTCCGTTCGTCGTCCCGTTCGATTTTTGCTCGGTGGGTATACTTCCTTTCGCATTAAACGCCGGACTGAGGAGGTATCCAAATGCCGGGTAACGGGTCAATACAAAAAAGAGACGCGCGCGAGATGGCTCATGGGCGTCCCGTCCAGATAACCGAGCACACGACGGTAACCGAGCTGCAGCCCAGCCTGTCCGATGTCGTGTGCGCAAACAAAATGCTGCAGATTGGCTTTATCGTTGCGCTCGTGGTACTGGCGCTGCTGTCGGGCTTTGTAGCTCGTCCGCATTTCGCCGATACCAAAACTTGGGACTCTACCATCGAGGTCATCGATCAAAAGAAAGGTAACGTACTGGCGCTCACGGCCTCGTGCGTGGCGCTGTCTGCGGGCATTACCGCGCTGCCGGGTGATACGGGAACGCCGGTTGCCGAGCAGCTCGCGCAGCTTTCAGGTAACCTTAGTATCGTGCTTGCCGTGCTATACCTAGAGAAATATTTGCTCACGATTTTGTGGTCGGTCGGCTTGGGCATCTTAATCCCGCTAGCGTTGGTGCTCTTTGCGGTGTCGCTCGGCATTCACGGGCGCTGGAGCACGCGCGCCGTCCTGCGCCGCGTGGCGACGCGCGTGCTGGTGGTTGCCGTGATCGGCATGGCGTTGGTGCCTGCAAGCGTATGGGTGTCGCAGAAGGTCGATGAAACGTATCGCGTAAGTATTGAGCAAGCTGAGCAAAAGGCTGCGGACGCTGCGGATGCGGCCGACACCACGGACAAGTCAGCCGAGACCAGCTCGAAATCGAACAAGAAAAAATCCGAGGCCACGGAGTCCAAAAACGTACTCGAGCAGTTGACTGACGGGGCTTCGAGCCTGGTCACGTCGGTGACCAGCGGCGCCAAGCAGATGACCGACGAGATCGTGCAGCAGGTGACCGACCTCATCGAAGGCGTCATCGTGATGATCGTGACCTCGTGCGTTATCCCGCTGCTGGTGCTCGTGGCGTTCCTATGGCTAGGACACGTGCTGCTGGGGATCGATATCTCCGGTCCCGCGAACTATCTGACGGGCCGTTTCTTGAGTGCTCCGTCCAAACATGCCAAGAAGAGCGGGCAGTCTGAGTAGCAAAACAGCTGTATATACCGGGGAATACCGCCGAAGGGCGGCCGAGACACGTTCTCGGCCGCCCTTTTGTTTGTTGAACACGTGGTCGCTACGTCTGTGCCGGGCCCAAGCGGTCAGCAATCATTCGTAAACGGTATTTGTTCAAAAAAGAACAAAGATAAACAAATAATGGTTGCAGTCGGTGTTCGAATGTGTTCAAATAAACATGAACAGTGAAGAACCGCACATTCAGATGCCCGGACCTGAACGCGATTCAACACTTCCAAACAGAAACTACGCACCTGCGTATCTCTCAAGGAGGATGTCATGAGGGTTGTAATCGCTTCCGATGCCGACGGTATGTCGATGAAGGAGTCCATCAAGGAGATGCTCATCGCCGACGGTCACGAGGTCGTCGACTATTCCGAGACCCCTGCCGCGGACTTTGTCGATTCCGCGACCGCCGTTGCCAAGGACCTGCTGGAGCACAAGGATTCCCAGGGCTTCGCATTCGATAAGTACGGCGTCGGCTCCTATATGGCCGCCGTCAAGATCAAGGGCATGGTCGTCGCCAACATTTCCGACGAGCGTTCCGCCTACATGACCCGCGAGCACAACGGCTCGCGCATGGTCACCATGGGCCCGGGCGTTGTGGGCACCGAGGTCGCCAAGAAGATCGCCCGCGAGTTCCTGCGCGCCCAGTACGCCGGTGGCCGTCACCAGATCCGTGTCGACATGCTCAACAAGATGGCCTAACGAGAGCCACCGAGAACTCGAACTTCTACCTCAACTTGTGAATTCAGACGAAAGGACGTTCTGATGAAGAAGACCATCGCAATCGGTTGCGACCATATCGTTACGGACGAGAAGATCTATCTGGCCGACCGCCTGGAGCAGGCTGGCTACAAGGTGCTCGACTGCGGCACCTACAGCCACACCCGTACACACTATCCCATCTACGGTAAGGCCGTGGGCGAGGCTGTTGCCAGCGGCAAGGCCGACTTTGGCGTGGCCCTGTGCGGCACCGGCATCGGCATCACCAACGCCGTCAACAAGGTTCCCGGCGCCCGCTGCGCGCTGGTCCGCGACATGACCTCTGCCCTGTATGCCCGTCGCGAGCTCAACGCCAACATCGTGGGCTTTGGCGGCAAGATCACCGGTGAATTCCTGATGGCCGATATTATGCTTGCCTTCCTGGAAGAGCCCTACGACAAGACTCCCGAGCATGATGCCCTGATTGCCAAGATCGACGCCTGCGACAAGGCCGACGCCGAGGCTCAGGCCGGCCCGCACTTCTTTGACGAGTTCCTGGAGAAGTGGGACCGCGGCGAATACCATGATTAGCGGGTATCCGGCGTAATTAACTAGTCCGTTGACGGCTCGCGTTTCTGTGAGGGGGCGCGGGCCGGTTTTCTAAACAGGAGTTCAACATGATTCTGACCGTTACCATGAACCCGTCGATTGATACGCGCTATCAGCTCGACAAGCTGATCATCGATGACGTTAACCGCGTAACACCCGAAAAGACCGCTGGCGGCAAGGGCCTCAACGTGAGCCGTGTGCTGCTGCAGCTGGGCGACGATGTGCTCGCGACCGGCCTGCTCGGCGGCCACATGGGGGCCTATATGGCCGAGCTTATGGATGCCGACGGCGTCAAGAACGACTTTGTGCCCATCGCCGGTGAGACGCGCATTTGCCTGAATATTCTGCACGAGGGTAATCAGACCGAGCTGCTGGAGAGCGGCCCGCAGATCGCCCCGGCCGAGCTCGAGGCCTTTACTGCCAAGTTCGCCGAGCTTGCAGCGAAGGCGGACGTTGTGACGCTTTCGGGCTCATTGCCGCGTGGCGTCGATGCCGGCTACTATGCCGAGCTCGTCAAGATCGCCGAGGAGGCGGGCGCCAAGGTGCTGCTCGACACCTCGGGTGCATCGCTGGAGGCCGCGCTGGAGTCCGACGCTAAGCCCGAGCTCGTAAAGCCCAACCTGACCGAGATTAACGGCCTGCTGGGTACGTCCTTTACGACCGATGATGTGGATGCCCTGCGCGAGGCGCTTGCCTCAGATGGACGCTTTGCCGGTATTCCCTGGGTTGTCGTTTCGATGGGCGCTGCCGGTTCGGTGGGTTTCCATGAGGGCCGCGCGTTCCGCGCCAAGACGCCCGCGATTGCGGCTGTGAACGCGACGGGTTCCGGTGACTCGACCATCGCCGGCTTTGCGCATGCCATTGCTGCTGGTGCCGACGATGTCACGGTGCTCAAGACCGCCAATGCCTGTGGCAAGCTCAACGCCATGGATCCCAAGACCGGTCACCTGGTCATGGATCGCTGGGACGAGGTCTACAACAGCGTTGTCGTGACTGAACTGTAGGGTTACGGCGTTTTACCAAACGCCGTAACGGCTCGACGCTGCAAACGCCCCTAAGCGGCAATCTGACGTTCAATCGTCGGGCATGACCAGAAGGTCAATGCCCTCCTCTTTCACGTCACCTTGCTCGCTTAGGGGCGTTTTCGCTGACAATGCCAAGACATCGACGTTACTTTGGTCGCAAGTGGTCATTGGGGACGTTCTTGAATGACTAGTCGTTTAAGAACGGCCCCAATGACCACACTCAAAAAAGGCGCCCGCCGGCGATGTTGCCGGCGGGCGCCGTTGCCTTGAAGACGAAATGATTCGTTTCCCTCCGTCCCCAAGGGATCATTACAGCGAGTCGATAAAGCGCTGCTGTGCGGCGCGCCCCGCCTCGTCCCACTTAAAGACGCCGGCGTTGTCGAGCACGTGGCCAAACACCACGCCGACCTCCTCGTGCAGGATATCGATGGCGTTATCCGCCGTAAGCTCATCGGCACGACGAACAAAGACGTCCTCGGCCCATGCGGCGTGGCTGCGGCAAAGGTCGTCGCCCTCGAGCGCACCGGCGAGATCGTAGCTGGCGTCGGCCTTGGCCGCCAGCAGGTGCTCGCGGACAGCGCCGAGCTCGGGAACCAAGCGCGGCGGTAAAATGGCCAGGCCCATGACCTCGATCAGACCGATGTTTTCCTTTTTAATATGGTGATACTCGGCATGCGGGTGGAACATGCCCAGCGGATGCTCGTCGGTCGTGATATTGCAGCGAAGCGCCAGATAGGCCTCGTAGATCTCGCCGCCGGCATTGCCGCGGGAATCAACGCGGCGGATGACGGGCGTCACGGTGTTGTGCGCTACGCCGTCTGCTGTGTGCGCGACGATGCCAACCGACTCATCGGTCCACTCGCGCCAGGCGAGGATAGTCTTCTCGGCGGCATCGAGGAGCTCGCCGCGATCGTGTGAGCGCAGGCGCAGCACCGAGAGCGGCCACTGCAACACGGTGCCGGTGACCTGGTCAAAGCCGGGCACGCTAAACTGCGAGACCTCGGCGGCATGCATCATGGGGAACTCGTGCGCACCGCCCTGGAAGTGGTCGTGCGAAAGAATCGAGCCGCCCACGATGGGCAGGTCGGCGTTGGAGCCAATAAAGTAGTGCGGGAACAGGTCCACAAAGTCGAGCAGGCAGGTCAGTCCCTTACGGTCGATGTGCATCGGGCGATGCTCGGAGCTCATGGCAATGCAGTGCTCGTTAAAGTACGCATACGGGCTGTACTGGAAGCCCCAGCGCTCGCCGTCGAGCTGGATGGGGATAACGCGCAGATTCTGGCGGGCGGGGTGAGCGCCGCCGTCGGCTGCGGCGGAGCGTCCGGGATAGCCCTCGTTTTCGATGCAGAGCTGGCAGGCGGGATACTTCTCGCCCGTGTTCTTGGCTGCACCTGCCGCGGCGATATCGCGCGGGTCCTTCTCAGGCTTGGACAGGTTGATAGTGATCTCCAGGTCACCCCAGTTGGTGGAAGTGCTCCATTTGATGTTGCGCGCGATGGCGGCGCGGCGCACGTAACCGGCGTCACAGCACAGGCCGTAGAACCAGTCGGTCGCGGCGCGGGGCTCGTGGACGCCCAGACGGCCGTTGAACTCCTCGTTTACAACCGAAGGCCTGGGCATCAGCACGCCCATAACGCGCATGGCGATACGATCACGGCCCGAGGTCGTATCCTCGGCGGCGCCATTGGCAACGGCGGCCTCCGAAAGCACGGCAAGCGTGCCCTCAAGGTCAAAGTCGGGGAGCGTATCGGGATGCAAGAGCGAGAGCTTCTCGGTCTGGAGCGCCCAAGTCATGTCGAGCGCGGGGCCCGTGGCGCCGATGCACTCCAGAATGGTGTTATATGCCCAGATGCGATCGTCCTGTCCGATCATCGATCGGTGAATGGCGTACTCGATCAGGTTCTGCGCGGCGTCGCGCACGTCGGTCATTACAGCCATGCTGCGTAAGCCCCCTTATCAGAGATGGCGTAGTGGCGTGCAGAGCCCTCGCCCAGCCAGCCGTTCATCTTGGCGATGAAGGTGTCGACCAGGTCGAGCGGCACGAACGCCTGGATGGTGCCGCCAAAGCCGCCGCCGTGGATGCGGACGGCGCCGCGGCCGTCGAGCACGTGCTCGGCCAGCGCCAGCGCATACATGGAGGGCTGCTCAGAACCCAGTTTGGCAACGACATTCTGCAGGTACATGGCGGAGCTGGCACCGGATTCGCGCGTCAGGACCAGGAACTGGTCAATGTCGCCGGCGTTCAGGGCCGCCCAGCGCTTATCGACCAGGCCGTTCTCGTACCAGTAGTGAACGGCACGCAGGCAGGCGCGGTCGCCCAGCTTGGCGCGCAGCTCGGGGAGCTTGGCGTCAAAATCGGCAACGTTTACCTCGCACAGGCGTGCCTTACCAAACTCGGCGGCGACGTCTTGCATTTCGCGCGGAACGGCGGCGTAGTCGTCGGTGGCGGCCACGTGGTCGGCACCGACCTTAACGAGCACGAGCGCGTAGCCGTGATCCTCAAAGTTGAGCTCGAGCTTCTGGGTTTTAGGCTGAGCCTGGTCCTCAAAGTCCATGTAGGCAAGGCCGCCCAGGCACACGGCTGCCTGATCCATAAGACCGCAGGGCTTGCCGTAATAGTTGTTCTCGGTGCGCTGGCTCATCTGAGCGAGCGTGACGGGCTCAATGGCGGGCGCGCCCCAGAGCGTCTCCATGGCGCGGCCGTATGCGGCCTCGACGGCAGCGGAGCTGGAAAGGCCGCCGCCCGAGGGGACGGAGCAGGTGAAGGCGAAATCGAAGCCGTGAGGCTCAACGCCAAGGGCTGCAATCTCGTGGGCCATACCGCGCACGAGGCTTGCGGACGTGCCCTTCTCGGACTCCTGAACGTCTAGCGTGCCGAGCGCGATTTCAAACGTGGGATAGCCCTCGTCGGCTACGCGAACCTTGTTGGAATCGGTTGTCACGGCGATGCCGTCGACAGCGACATCGAGCGAGCCGGCGATAACGTGGCCACCCTCGTGGTCGGTGTGGTTGCCGCTGATCTCGGAACGGCCGGGCGCGTGCACGTAGAGCACCTGGCGGTCGCCGATGGGGCCAAACTCCTCCTCAAACAGCTTGGTAAGTGTGGCAAATGTCTTTTCGTCGGGCGTGGTCATGGGAGTCCTTTCCTTGGCGCGCACGGGTGAGTTTTGCGTCGTTATGAGTACGTTAACAACTTGAAGCGGCATGAACTCAGCATTCACGATGCCGCACGTTAAGGGCTATGTTAACGTACTCATAACACAACGCATATCACTTTTTGAGAATCTGGTAATCGGTAGAAATTCAGCCGTGAACGGTACTGCCGTATGGACTTATAAAGCAGAAGAGATGCAGATAGAAAAAGTAGAGTACGTTAACATGCGTCCGACGATAGCGGGCCTCGGCGCGGGATGTATTTCTGCCCGGGCCGGCATTCACGCTATTCAGATCTCGCAAGGGTGAAGGTGATCCTGTGGCAAGGCGCCCGTCCAACGATACCAGTTCGCGTCCGGTCTCCATGGCTGACGTCGCCCGCGCTGCCGGCGTTTCGCAGCAGACGGTTTCGCGCGTCGCCAACGGCTTGCCCAACGTTAACGAGCAGACGCGCCAGCGCGTGCAGGCTGCTATGCAAGAGCTCGGCTTTCGTCCGAGTTATGCCGGCCGCTCGCTGCGCGACGGCCGTTACCATTCGGTCGGCCTGTGCGTCAACGATGTCACCAAGTTTGGCAACCTCTCAATGATCGACGGCATCGCCAGCGCTGCTCGCGAGCATAATTGCGCCATCACGCTGGTCGAGATGTCCAAGACCGAGGAGTTTTCGCTTGCCGAGGCCACGCGTCGTATGGCCGCGCTGCCCGTGGACGGCATCATCATCGGCATGAGTCGCATGGCGCCCGATTTTGAGACGTTTGATCCGCTGCCGGGCATTGGCACGGTCATCGTTACCATGTACGCGCACCCGCGGGTGACCACGGTCGACTCCGATCATTACGGCTGCTCGCTATTGCTTATGGATCACCTGTTTGAGCTGGGACACGAGCAGATTCGTTATATCGGCGGCCCGTCGTTCTCGGTCGACGAGCAATTTCGTCGAGCCGGTTGGCAGGATGCGCTCGAGCGTAAGCACATTCAACCGCAGGCGCCGCTCGAGGGCGACTGGTCTGCCAACAGCGGCTACGAGGCCGGCAGGTACCTGGCCGAGCACGATCGCACCATGACGGCGATTTACGCGGCAAACGACCAGATGGCAAACGGCGCAATTGCAGCGCTGCGCGATAGCGGCCTGCGCGTGCCCGAGGACGTGAGCGTGGTGGGTGTCGACGATTCGCTCGATGATTTTGTCGCGCATAACGAGCTCACGACCGTTCGATTCGATTTGCATCAGCGCGGACGCGAGGTATTCGAGCATGCGGTTCCCGAGGCGGGTACGGCGGGCAAAACCGTTGCCATTCGTATTCCCGGCCAGCTCATTATTCGACATAGCACGGCGATACCACGCTCATAGTTTGCGCAGGTAAACGGCGATTTATCGTATTTCAATAACAATCGGTAAGGATGCCGGCAGATAACAGTTGGAATGCTGCCGAGTGCTATGATAGACGGGTTATTTTGTCTATCTAGGAGGCTTTGCCTGATGGAGATCACCAAGGATATCCGCTACGTTGGCGTCGACGATCACGACATTGACCTGTTCGAGGGCCAGTACGATGTGTCCGAGAACGGTATGGCATACAACAGCTACGTTATCTTGGGCGAAAAGATCGCTGTCGCCGATTCGGTCGATGGTGGTTTTGTTGACGAGTGGCTCGGCAACCTCGAGGCCGCGCTCGATGGACGTACGCCCGACTACCTGGTTATCCACCACATGGAGCCCGATCACTCTGCTGGCATCGCCGCCTTTATGGAGCGCTACCCCCAGGCACAGATTGTGGCCAGCATGGGCGCCTTCCGCATGATGGTCAACTACTTTGGCACCGACTACCCCGAGCGTAAGATGGTCGTCAAAGAGGGCGACGTGCTCGACCTGGGTGGCCACAGCCTAACGTTTGTCGGCGCCCCCAACGTGCACTGGCCCGAGGTGATCTTCTCCTACGAGTCCACCGACAAGGTGCTCTTTAGTGCCGACGGCTTTGGCAAGTTTGGTGCTAACGACATCGAGGACCCGGAAGGCTGGGCTTGCGAAGCGCGCCGCTACTACTTTGGCATCGTCGGTAAATTCGGCAAGTTCGTGCAGGCCGTGCTCAAGAAGGCCGCCGACCTGGACATCCAGATCATCTGCCCGCTCCATGGTCCTGTTCTTACCGAGAACCTGGGCTACTACCTCGACACCTACAACACCTGGTCGAGCTATCAGCCCGAGGACGAGGGCATCACGATTGCCTATGCAAGCGTGTACGGCCACCTGAAGGCTGCCGTCGAGGAGCTCGCCGCAGCGCTCGAGGCCCGCGGCCAGAAGGTTTCCGTCTTTGACCTGACTCGCGACGACATGGCCGAGGCCGTTGAGGATGCGTTCCGCTACGACCGTCTGGTGCTCGCTTCCATCACCTATCAGGGCGAGATCTTCCCGTGCATGAGCACCTTTATCCACACACTTGCCGAGCATGCCTACCAGAACCGCACGGTGGCACTCGTCGAGGCTGGCTCCTGGGCGCCCGCTGCCGCCAAGGTTATGACCAAGCAGCTCGAGGGTATGAAAGACATCACCCTGACGCAAAACAAGGTGACTGTGCTGGGCTCGCTCAACGACGCCTCGCGCGCTCAGATCGAGGCCCTCGCCGACGAGCTCTCCAAGTAGCGACACGTTTACTTTTGACGCTCAACCACCACAAAGGGGGCAGGCACCTTTGTGGTGGTTTTTGTTTTAGCTGGTGGCGATGATGAGGGCTGGGCGTGAGCTGTCAGTGGCCTCGGCGATCGAGGTGGCGACGGCATGGTCGGGGTCACGGTCCATCACGATGGAGTCGACATCGGCAAGCTCGGCAAAGCGGTACATGCCGCGTCCGTTAACCTTGCTGGCGTCCATGAGGGCGACGCTTTGATGGGCCGCGGCGATCATGGCCGTTTTGGTCTCGGCCATCTGGGGAAAGTCGGTCGTAAAGCCGCAGCTGGGGACAAAGGCGCCGGGGCACATGACGGCCAGATCGGCATGGACCATTTGGAGCGCCTGCATAGTGAGCGGTCCGTACAAATAACGATGGCCTTTGCGCAGCGCCCCGCCCAGCATGACGACATCGACTGAGGGCATGCTCTCGTCGATGTAATCGGCAATGGTAATGTCGGCCGTGATGACGGTGATACCGTCGCGCTGATCGAGGAGCCGGACGAACTCGAGCGCCGTGGTGCCCGAGTCGACGAGCAGCGTGTCGCCGTCATTGACGAGCTCGATGGCGCTTTGCGCGATGGCCTGCTTGGCGGCGACGTTGACATTGATGCGGCGATCCTGCGTGGAAACGGTTAGGCGTTTGTGGAGCGATACGGCACCACCATGTGTGCGGCGCAGCTTGCCTGCTTCGGCGAGCGCGTCAAGGTCGGCGCGGGCGGTGACGGAGGACACGCCAAAGGTCTGGGCGATTTCTGCTACCTGCACCGAGGCATTATGATCGAGCATTTCCAAAATGGCGGTACGGCGTTCGTCGGCAAAGGCACGGTTGGTGGCTTGGGCCATGCTTGCTCCATTCTCGGCTAAATTTGCAGGAATTGTGTTGACTCTATTTTCGTTCATTTTCTTTTTGAGTAAGAAAACACCTTTCGATTACTTATCTTTTCTATAAAAGAAAGACGCTGAACGTCCAAAATTCAATATCGAACATGTCCACTCGGCTCAAATTCCTTCCGTTTACTTTTCAAAAACGACTGTATTGACCTGCATGGGCTCAATATCTCGCACATGCAAAGATGCTGAATTTCATACAATGAGCGCGAAAAAAGGCAAGGTAAAACGCCTTGTGAACAACTACGCCCGATGTCCAGATGCGGGCGAGGGAGAGGAGCAAACGCTCATGGCACTTGTTACCACCGAAAAGATGCTCAAGGACGCTCAGGCCGGCCACTACGCTGTTGGCGCTTTCAACGTCGAGAACCTCGAGTTTGTTATGGCCGTTCTGGCCGCTGCCGAGGAGACCAAGTCCCCCGTCATCATGCAGACCACCCCGGGCACCATCAAGACCGCTGGTCTGGACTACTTCTACGGCATGGTCAAGGCTGCCGCCGAGCGCGCTTCCGTGCCCGTCGCTCTGCACCTCGATCACGGCGACGGCTATGACCGCTGCATGCAGGCTTTCCGCACCGGCTACACCTCTGTCATGATCGACGGCTCGCACGAGTCCTTCGAGGACAACATCGCCCTGACCAAGTCCGTCGCCGATGCTGGCCGCGCCATGGGCGTGCCCGTCGAGGCCGAGCTTGGCAAGGTTGGCGGCAAGGAGGACGACGGTCCCGCGGTTGAGGGCGAGAGCCCCTACACCGATCCTGCCGAGGCCAAGGAGTTCGTCGAGCGCACTGGCTGCACCTCCCTCGCTATTGGCGTTGGCACCAGCCACGGTGTGTACACGAGCGATCCGCACATCGAGCAGTCCGTGGTCAAAGCCATCCGCGACGCCGTCGACGTGCCGCTGGTTCTGCACGGCACCTCCGGTGTGCCCGATGAGCAGGTCGCCGAGGCTGTGAAGAACGGCATCTGCAAGGTTAACTACGCCACCGAGCTGCGTCAGGCCTACACCAAGGGCTTCATGGCCTACATGGCCGAGAACCCTGCCTGCTTCGATCCCAAGAAGCCGGCCAAGGAGGGTATGCGTGAGATCACCGAGCTGGTTAAGATCCGCATGACCAACCTCAACTCTGTGGGCAAAGCAGAGTAACAGCAAGGGTACTCCGACTCGCTACATATCCCGGAGAGGGACGAGGGCTTAGTTCCCCAATCGTCCTCGGGCATGCAAAAAGCCTCGCTGCGCACTTCGTGCGGCGAGGCTTTTTGCCCCCTGCGGAAAGATTGGGGAACTAAGCCCTCGTCCCTCCCAAGGTGACCTGCTCGAGGTCGTCGCCCTTGTGGCGTTGGGCGGAAAATTGGAGCGTTAGGGCTACTTTGTTGATGAGGGATTAGTATGCCCGGGCTTGGTTGGGGAATGACTTGTTTAGGGCTGCCTGGAGCTTTTCGAAGGATGCTCGCAAGTTGTGGCTCTGGTCGGTTGAGCGTTTGGCTTTTGTGGTGGGGGAGTCGAGGAAGCCGTCTCTCTGTGTCGGGGGGAAGGAGAAAAGGTTTGCATGTTTTAGGGATGGCTGCTGTGCTGCGTCATTGGAAGAATGCATGCTTATGCGGCCTCCTCGATGTCCACCAAAAGATTGCGCTCGGGGTATGCTGCTAGGTCCCGTGCGTTGGCAGTATTATGCCGCGGCTGCTGCAAAGAAGCGCTAAAGAAAAGCTTAATGAGGTTTGACGTTGCGATGAAACCGCAGGTAAAAGCTATCGAGTAACACTCTTGAAAGGTTTTGGGCTTAAGGGCTTTCTAAGGTTTGTGGCGCGGATGTGGCTCGCCTGTGTGGGGCGTGTGGATGGCTCGTTTCTAGCGCTGCGGTTCTGCGGCGCGTACTTGTTCGATAACCTTTTCCATGGTGGCGTCGATGCGGTCTTTTTTGAGCTCGCATTCCCAGATGGTTATGGGCGTCCAGCCCATTTGAATGAGTGCTGCCACGGCAGCGCGGTCGCGCTCGACGTTGCGGCGAAACTTTGCCTCCCAAAACTCAACATTGCGCTTGGGCTGGCTGGGGTTGCACTTGGGGCAGCGGTGCCAAAAGCAGCCGTTGACGAAGATGGCGATCTTGCGCCCAGGAAAGGCGATGTCGGGCTTGCCGGGGACCTTCCATTCCAGGCGATAGCCGGTGAGGCCCGCTGCGCGCAGGCGCTGGCGAACGAGCAGCTCTGGCTTGGTATTGGCGCGCTTGTTGCCCTTCATGGACTTTTTGATGGCGGCGCGACGGCGGACCAGTTCGCGCTCGTCGGCGGAGAGGTCCGAGGTATCGATGCCGTCGAGCAGGCCGGGCTTGGGACGCTTCTTGCTGCGGCGCTTAGGTGCGCGCTTGGGTTTGGTGGCGGGTTTGTCGGCTGTGTTGGGCACGGCGTCATCGGCGGAGCTTGCCTCGAGCCGGTCTTCCTTCAGCTCAATCAGGGCATCGATAAGCCCCTTGTCGGCGGGCATCCATTCCACCGTGGCAAGCGAGGCGCGCGGAATCCAGCGGATATCGAGCTGGCGGTCATGTTTCTGAGGCTCATCGGATTCATCGGCGAGCGAGCAGTAGTAGCACTCCATGGAGAGATGAAAATCGGGGTAGTCATACTCAACGGTATAGAAATCGCGCAGGTTGGTAACTTTTACCTGCAGCTCTTCCATGAGCTCGCGGCGTACGGCGTCCTCGGGCGTCTCGCCGCGCATGAGCTTGCCACCGGGGAACTCCCAAAGTCCCAGCATGTCGCCATAGCCGCGCTGCACGGCAAGCAGCTCGTCAGATCCTTCCTTGCGAATGATTCCAGCGGCAACATGAACAGTCTTCAACAGGAGTCCTCTCTCAACATCAACACGCGGCAGGGTAGCTACTCGTACCTTACACAACGGTAAGGCAAGCGTAAGCCATATCGATGGTAGTCGACTCGTCTTCTTGCGACTATAGATGCCGTAGACTAATTGCAAGAAAGGACTCGGTATGCAAACCACGCACATGGCGACCCCGGTACTGGAGGTCGCGCATCTCGAAAAGGTATACGGAGCGCTAGGCAACGTGACCCGCGCGCTCAACGATGTCAGCTTTACCGTCAACCGCGGCGAATTTGTTGGCATCATGGGCGCTTCGGGCTCGGGCAAGTCGACGTTGCTCAACTGCGTCTCGAACATCGATAGCGCCACGAGCGGCACGATCCGAATTAACGGTCAGGACGTGACGCGCATGAAGCAGGCTAAGCTTTCGCAGTTCCGCCGCGAGGAGCTCGGCTTTATCTTCCAGGACTCCAACCTGCTCGATACGCTCACGGCACGCGAGAACATCGCCCTGCCGCTCACCATCGCCCGCACAAACTCGGCAGAGATCTCGACCCGCGTGCAGGATGTGGCAGCGCGCCTGTCCATCAGTCAGGTGCTCGACAAGTATCCCTACCAGATGTCCGGCGGTCAGCAGCAGCGCGTTGCCGCGGCTCGCGCGCTCGTCACCGACCCCACCATGATCATGGCCGACGAGCCCACCGGCGCCCTCGATTCCAAGAGTGCCCGCCTGCTGCTCGAGAGCCTGGAGGCCCTCAATCGCCGCCTGCGCGCCACGGTGCTCATGGTCACGCACGACAGCTTTGCCGCCAGCTACACGAGCCGTGTGCTGTTTATTCGCGACGGCAAGATCTTCACCGAGCTGCGCCGCGGCGACACCGACCGCCGAGAGTTCTTCGACCGCATTATGGAGGTCGTTGCCATGATGGGCGGTGAGGGCTCCGATGCTCTGTAAACTCGCTTGGGGCAACGTCCGCCGTGCCGGCCGCGACTACCTCGTCTACCTTTTGACGCTCACCCTGGGCGTCACGGTCTTCTATGCCTTTAACACCATCTCGATGCAGGTCGACATCGCCGGAATCGATGAAGAGGGCTTGGCGCAGGTTATGGGCAGCATACTCGGCGACCTGACGTACTTTTTGGCCGGCGTCATGGCCTTTTTGATGGTGTACGCCAATAACTTCATCATGAAACGCCGCAAGAAGGAGTTTGGCCTGTACCAGGTGCTCGGCATGGGGCGCGGGCGCGTCGCCACGATCATGGCGCTCGAGACCGTGATAGTATCGGTCGTGGCCTTTGTCGCCGGCATTGTGCTGGGTGTGGGACTCTCCCAGCTCATGACGTTCTTTACGGCCTCGCTCTTTAAGACACAAATCGCCAATTTCCACTTCTTTTTCTCGGTGCATGCGTTCAACCTGACCCTTGCCTGTATGCTCGTAATGTTTGTGCTCACGCTACTGCTGAACCTTCGCGCCGTGCGTCGTGCCAAACTCATCGAGCTTATGGGTGCCGAGCGTCGCAACGAGAGCATCAAGACACGCAACCCCTGGATCGCGATTGCCATCTTTGCCGTGGGCGCGGTGCTTGTGGGCGTGGCCTATTACCGTCTGCTACGTGATGGGTTCCCGCTAACCGCGACGGACAGCAAGCTGCAAGAGGCCATGAACCAGTTTGGTATTACGACCGCTATGGTTACCGTGGGCACCTTTGCCCTGTTCTGGGGACTCTCGGGCATGCTCATCAAGCTGCTGCAGAGCCTGCGCAGCGTGTATTGGCGCGGCCTCAATATGTTTACCGTGCGCCAGCTTGCGGCCAAGGTTAATACGGTGTGCTTTTCGATGGGCGTCATCGCGATGTTCCTGTTTTTGGCCATCACCTCGGTGACGTGCGGTATGTCGATTGCCAACGTGATGAACGAAAACCTGGAGCGCTATAACCCTGTTGACGTGTCTCAGACGTATGTCTATTACACGCCCGATACGCTCGACTACTACAAAGAATATGTCAATCCGTCTGAAGCCGACCGCATGGTGCTAGCCGATACAACGGTCGATTTGTACTCCGCATGGCACGGCAAGGGCAAGTCGGCGGACAACAACGACGAGACCGGCAAGAAGGTCAATATCGCCGATGTTGCCGGTGAGCATGTTCAGATAGATTCGTATCTGAGTTACCCGTTTGGCGGTTCGAACCCTTCGGTGTCTGCGGGTGAGATGTGCAAGACCATGGGCGAAAGGCTTCCCAAGGCGCTCGGGGGTAGCAATGCCGATACGATGGGTCTGTTTGTGACGCCGGCGAGCCAGTACAACAAACTGCGCCAGATGATGGGCGAGGAGCCGGTGAGCATTGACCGCGACCAGTACCTGCTTACGTGTGATATGGGCGGTGAGCTGGGCGACCTGTACACCAAGTACATGGCCGGCGGCCATACCCTCACCTTGGGCGGGCATGAGCTCAAGCCCGCAACCGATAAGTCGGACAAGGACACGGCGGCCGTCGCCAACTCGGCGATGGGCAGTAATCCGGGTACCGTCGTCGTTGCCGACGAGCTGTTGTCCCAACTTAATCTGCAGCCGTATTCCAGTAGCCTGCTCGTTAATTACAAACAGGGGATGGATACGACCGAGGCAGACGAGAGCATTAAATACACTTTGCTCGACAATCTGCTCGTTGACGGCAAGGAGCCGGGGTCATGGGGAATCTTCATCACACGCTCCGAGATGTACACGCAAGCAGCGCAAATGAACGGCATGATTAGCTATCTGGCCATCTACATTGGCTTTGTACTGGTCATTGAGTGCGCGGCGATACTGTCGATCCAGCAGCTCTCCAATGTGGCCGACGGCAGCCGCAGCTATCGTGTGCTGGCACAGATCGGCTGTGACGACCGCCAGATTCGCCATTCGGTGATGGCGCAGCAAGCGGTATTCTTCCTGTTCCCGCTGGCAGTGGGCCTGGCGCACTCGTTTATAGCGCTCAAGGTGATTATTGAGCTGGTGAGTACGTTTGGCGACATGAGCATCGGCGGCACGGTGGGTCTCACCTGCGCGATCTTCCTGGCAGCCTATGGCGGCTACTTCTTGGTAACGTACCTCATGAGCACCGGTATGGTGCGAACCGCTATCGCCACCCGCTACAGCGAGTAGCAAGCGGGCAAAACCGTCACAAAATCAGAGGCGTATGACCGCCGCGAAGGGACCAGGGGCCCTTTCGCGGCGGTTTTTGCCAATCTGGTGCGTCTCAGATACAAGTGAGTAGACTTTTTTGAACCTGCCGAGCACATCGCGGCAAGTGCTCAATAAAATCGCAGGTCAGGGCTGTGGCGTTTTGAGGTGTGCTCGGCATCCCGCCAAAAGCCTACTCACTTGGTTTTACTGCTAGAAAACCGCCGCGAGGGAAAGTAGCTCCCTCGCGGCGGTTTTTGGCGTTTGCCCAGATAAAACCTGCCAAAATAAACCTGTCCCTTTTTGGCAGGTTATCGCTTCCAAAAGTGGAGGATGAGCGTCGTGCGGTTTTGCTGTTCGGTTTTGACCAGGATGTTGTGGATGTGGGTCTTGACGGTGCCCACGGCAAGGAATAGCTCGTCAGCGATCTCTTGGTTCGATTTGCCCAGTACGACCAGACGCATAACTTCGGTCTCACGGTTGGAGAGCTTGTAGGCGTTGCGATAGAAGGGCATCTGCTCTTCGATGTGTCGATCAAGATCGCTGACGTTCTTTTCCTCGGGCGCCTCCTGCATGCGGATTGAAAGCACGTGGTAGGAGTAGATGATCAGCAGAATCGCAAAGTAGCAGGCAAAGACGTTTTCGCTAAAGTTGCGCTCGGACAGATATAGTTGCAGCCAAGAGGGCGCCAGACTCATGGGGACAATCAGAATGTTGTAGAAATCCTCGGCAACGATGCAACCGACCAGAATAGCGCCGATAATCAGGTGCTTTCGTTGGTTGTTAACGCGTGCCTTCAGCTCGACTTGCGTGCTCTTGCGTGCCGTCCAAAAGATATATAGCCCCACGAAAACAAGGAATACCTGACGCATCGTGTAGTAGAGCCATTGATGAATGGGGCCGTAGGGGACAGCGACGATAATCAGCAGCTCGCTCAGCAAGAACGTTGCGACGGGAATGACAAACTGCTTTTTTGAATGCTTGTCGAGCAAATCCATGGCAATGAGCCAAATAAAAGCCTGCGAAGCGGTCGCCACAAAGGTCCGCAACACAGGCATGGTAATTGAGTAATAGTCGCTGGCTGGAAAACTCTGGTTTTGCAGCGTGTATTCAAAAAAGAAAATCTCGGTCATCTCGATGGCATAGCAGATAAATACGCCGCTGCCATAGATAAAGAAGCGTCGACGAGACGAGGCATAGGCGGCAAGCGAGAGCACCGCCGTCACAATACAGATCACGAGTATCGCTAGGGTATAGAAGAACATCAGGGTGTTCATCTGTCACCGTCCCATCTCATTTATTCTATGGCCGAGCTCTGTATACCTTGTGGGATATAGACGTCTCAACCCTTCGTTTCATTGCGGATTAGGCGCCGAGATACAGCATAGCCGTATACCGTTCGCGGTTCTAGATGGTAAACCCCCTGTAAACTCTTGACCTGCGGGTTTATATTGGTTTAGAGGGGGTGTAACTCCATGAACGGTCTTTAATCCCGAATAAACTAGGTAAAAATTGCATACGGGTGAATGATGGTCTTGTCAACACGAGGCGTGATGTTCGAGCGCCTCATAGTAATAGTCGGCAAGACCGGCGGAAAGGAAATCGACATGGCACTGCCTAAGGATTTCATCGACACCAACGACTTCACCAAAGAGCAGATCCTGGCTATCGAGGATCTTGGTCTGGCAATGAAGAAGGCCATCAAGGTTGACGGTTATTATCCGCACCTGCTCCGCAACAAGAGCCTTGGCATGATCTTCCAGCAGGTCTCCACCCGCACTCGTCTTTCCTTCGAGACCGCTATGACCGACCTCGGCGGCCATGCTCAGTTCTATGGCCCTGGCACCATCCAGCTCGGCGGTCACGAGTCCCTGGGCGACACCGCTCGCGTTATGGGCTCGCTGCTCGACATCATGATGGCTCGCGTTGACCGTCACAAGGACGTCGTCGGCCTCGCCGAGGGCTCCGCTGTGCCCGTCATCAACGGCATGTCCGAGTTCAACCATCCCACGCAGGAGATGGGCGACCTCATGACCATGCTCGAGAACCTCCCCGAGGGCAAGAAGATCGAGGACTGCACCCTGGCCTTCATCGGCGACGCCACCCAGGTCTGCGTCTCCCTCATGTTCATCGCCTCCAAGGTCGGCATGAAGTTTGTCCAGTTTGGACCTAAGGGCCACCAGATCCCCGACGGCGGCCTGCACGTTGGCACCGTCGAGGAGCGCGCCGAGTTCGGCAAGCAGATGATGGCCATCGCCGAGGAGAACTGCAAGGTCTCCGGCGGCTCTGTCGTCATCTCCGACGACATCGAGTGCATCAAGGGCGCCGACTTCATCTACACCGACGTGTGGTATGGCCTGTACGACGAGGAGGTCTCGGGCGAGAACTACATGGACGTGTTCTATCCCAAGTATCAGGTCACCATGGACATGATGAACTTTGCCGGCCCCAACTCCAAGTTCATGCACTGCCTGCCGGCCACCCGCAACGAGGAGGTCGTCGACGAAGTCATGGACGATCCCGAGCGCTCCCTGTGCTGGGTCGAGGCCGAGAACCGCAAGCACTCCATCCGTGCTCTCCTTGCCGCCCTGGGCAAGCGCACCCCGCTCAACGACGAGGGTGTCGAGTACTCCGCCAAGGCTGAGCTCCACGCCGCTCTCGAGGCTCTCGAGCAGCTCTAAGCCTCAAGGCTTCTAAAAGCACGTTTGCGGGCGGCGGATGCTCGTCTCCTGTCGCCCGCTCACCGAGGCCCAAGCAATTGCCTTAATACCTTAGGGCCTCGGATCTGTCCAAGACTGAGCGAAGGAGCTCATCATGAGCGACGGAAAGAAAAAGCTTTCCTTCTTGACGGTCATTTCGACCATCATCTGCGTCGTCTTCGTTTGCGAGGCCGCCGCTCCTGCTGCTGCCATTGGCAACCAGCAGTTCTTCTGGTGGATCTTCCTGATCCTGACCTTCCTGCTTCCCTACGGCATGGTTGTCGCCGAGCTCGGTACCACCTATGACGGCGAGGGCGGCATTTACGACTGGGTACGCGATGGCCTGGGCGACAAATGGGGCGCCCGCATCTCGTACTACTACTGGGTCAACTACCCGCTGTGGATCGCCTCGCTGGCTACCATGTTCCCCGACATTTTGGGCATGGTCTTTGGCGTCGAGTTCAACTTGATCGCCAAGATGGGTATCGATCTTGCCTTTGTGTGGATCGTCTACCTCATGGGCCGCTCCAAGGCGGCCGACTCCGAGTGGGTCCTTAACGGTGGCGCCATCATCAAGGTCGCCGTTGCCGTTATCGTTGGCGCTTTGGGCATTTGGTATGCCATGGAGAACGGTTTTGCGAACGACATGTCCGCTGCCACCTTCCTGCCCGAGCTCACCAACACCAACGCTCTCGGCTACCTGTCGATCATCATCTTTAACTTCATGGGCTTCGAGGTCATCTGCACCATGACCGACGACATGGCCGATCCCGCTCGCGATATCCCCAAGGCTATCATCGTCGGTGGCCTGTCCATCGCCGTGATCTACCTGTTCGCTGGCTTTGGCATCGGCGCCGCCGTGCCGGCCGACTCCATCGATCCCGACTACGGCATGATCGTCGCAGTCCAGACCATGGTGGGCGACTCCATGATCTTTAAGGTCATCTGCATCGCCTTCCTGATCACCCTGTTCGCCAATATGGCCGCTTGGTCCTTCGGCGTTAACTCCGTTGCTCGCTACGCTGCCGAGCACGGCAACATGCCCAAGGTCTTCGCCTCGATGATCTCGGATGACGACATGCCCAACGGCGCCAACCTGGTCAACGCTGTCGTTGCCTCCCTGGTGCTGTGCCTGCAGCTCGTTCCCATCGACGCCATCTCCAACGGTGTCTTCTGGATGCTCTTTGGCACCTCTGTCGTCTTCCTGCTGTTGACCTACATCCCGATGTTCCCGGCGTTCCTCAACCTTCGTAAGAACGACCCCAACCGTGAGCGCATCTTCACGTTCCCGTTTAAGGGCGCCATGATGAAGGTCATGCTGGCCATCCCCTGCATCGAGCTGGTTCTTGCCATCGTTGCCACGCTGATCCCGTTCTCCGCTGCTGAAATTGGCGACAAGGTCCCGATGATCGTTATCTTCATCGTGCTCGTGCTCATCGGCGAGGTCGTCCGCGTCGTCAGCGCTAAGGGCCGCGAGACCGAGTACAAGGGTCTGACCCCTGAGCTCGCAGCCCAGCGTCTCGCTGAGGAGGCCGCCGAGGCCGAGGAGAACTAGAGCACCCGGTTCTGGGGCTCCAACCCTCCTCGTGTACCAACGCGCGCTTCGTCGGGCTTGTCGCTCCCGACTCCGGGCACTCTAGCCTCTTCGGAGGCGTGTCCAAGCGACAGGTTTGCTAACCATTCCCCCCGGGTGGGTGTGAGCGATAGCTCCGGTAACCACCGCCCACCCCAATCTCTCTTCCGTATCCTTCGTGCGTTTTGTCTCCGCGCACTTGGTTACGTCGTCGCTTGCCGGTGCGATTCCGTGAAAACCGGCACCGGGCGCCCCGACCTTTGCCGGGGAACGGGCGCCTACCATCTCTTGGTTTTAGGCTGCGGGTAACCCGCCCGCAGCAAGCGATCGTTCGATTTGGAGGAAATCTTATGCGTACGATCACCGAGTCCGAGTCCACCCCCAAGGCCGACGGCTTCTTCATGCCCGCCGAGTTCGCCCCGCAGGATCGCGTGTGGATGGGCTGGCCCCACCGCACCGACACCTGGGCCCACGGCGCCAAGCCGGCCCAGAAGCAGTATGCCGCCATCGCCCGCGCCATCTCCGAGTTCACCCCGGTCTATATGTGCGCCAACCAGGTCGACTACGCCAACTGCAAGGCCGTCTTCGAGAACGACGAGAACGTCACCGTCATCGAGATGACCACCGACGACGCCTGGTTCCGCGACACTGCCGCCACCTACGTCATCAACGGCAAGGGCGAGAAGCGCGCCAACCACTGGCACTTCAACGCCTACGGCGGCCTCGTCGACGGCCTGTACTTCCCGTGGGACAAGGACGAGCAGATCGCCCTCAAGATGGCTGAGCTCTCCGGCTGCCGCCGCTATCGTCCCGATGACATGATCCTCGAGGGCGGCTCCATCACCGTCGACGGCGAGGGCACCCTTGTCGTGACCGACCAGTGCCTGCTTTCCCCGGGCCGCACCTGCTCTGCGGTGCTCGAGGAGGAAGAGGATCCCGAGTCCATCTGGCCCAAGTACCACAAGAAGTTTGAGCCCTGGAGCGAGGAGCTTCGCGCCTACATGGACGAGCACCTCAAGGATTACCTGGGTGTCGAGAAGGTCATCTGGGTCAAGGAGGGCATCGACCCCGAGGAGACCAACGGCCACATCGACGACGTCGCCACGTTCATCGCCCCGGGCGTCATGGCCTGCATCTGGACCGACGATCCCGAGTACCCGTTCTATGATCAGTGCCACGCTGCCTACGAGACCCTCTCCAACGCCGTTGACGCCAAGGGCCGCAAGCTGAAGGTCTACAAGCTCTGCATGCCCGTGAACCCGCTGTTCATGGACCAGGCTTCCTGCGACACCATCGACGCCGACGAGAACGCCGAGCCGCGCGTTCCCGACGAGCCGCTGATCGCTTCCTACATGAACTACCTGGTCACCAACCACGGCGTTATCGTCCCGCAGTACGGCGACGAGAACGACCAGCTGGCCGTTGACACGCTCCAGAAGATCTATGACGAGGTCTGGGGCGAGGGCGTCTACAAGTGCGTTGGCGTTAAGTCCGAGCAGGTCGTCTTCGGCGGCGGCAACATCCACTGCATTACTCAGCAGGAGCCGTCCGCGTAATTGTCTGTCTTCCCGAGGCACGGCACCTTGCCCTTCAATCGTCGGGCATGACCCTTAAGGTCTATGCCCTCCTCTTTCAGGGCAATCTGCCGCACCTCGGAAACCCAGCCAATCACGCAGACGCTTAATCGTCTGGCTTCCTGAGCCGTGATGCTTCGGGAACCCAGCCGATCAATCGGACGGTCGGTGAATCGGACCATCTCGGGGCATTGATGGTCGGTTTATTCGATGTCTTGGTCGGCTGGGTTTTTCTTTGGGCACTCCGTTGCCTCAACTTCGGAGTGCCCGCCTCTTTGATTGAGTACGCGTCTGGTCTGGGATTTATTGCGGGTTAGGCCAATTGTTCGCTTGAATATCCCAGGTCAGACGCGTCTTCAATTGCCAAAAGATTCCGGTCGCAATCGCGGCCGTTTTGATCGGAGTATCTATGTACCAGCGTATCGTTATCTACACGCGCCTGTTCCGCGAGCGTTGGTCCACCAATTGCATCCTCTCTTCTCTTTGGGATGACACCTGCACCGGTGACGCGGCCTGCAACCCTACCTTGGGCTGCGCCTTCGGTACAGATGCCATCCTTTTTGCTGTAGGGGGAGCGTGCCATGGTAGGTAAAAAGTTCTCCCTGTTCGAGGTCATCCTCTCGGTCATCTGCGTCGTGTTTACCATCGAGGCGGCGGCTCCGGCATCTGCCATGGGCAACGTGCAGTTCTTCTGGTGGATCTTCCTTATCATCACGTTTTTGCTGCCCTATGGCCTGGTGGTGGCCGAGCTGGGCACGGCATTCGATTCCGAGGGCGGCCTGTACGACTGGGTTCGCCTGGGTCTGGGTGACCGTTGGGGTGCCCGCTGCTCTTGGTGCTACTGGGTCAACTTTCCGCTGTGGGTGGCAAGCATCGCCTGCATGTTCCCCAGCGTTATCAATGCGGTATGGGGTGTTGAGTTTTCGCTCGGCGCTCGGATCGTCATCGAGCTTGCTTTTGTGTGGGGCGTCACGCTCATGGCGATGCAGCCGGTGGCCGAGGCCGATTGGGTTATGGACGGCGGCGCGGTCATCAAGGTACTCATTACCGCTGTGGTGGGTGTCGTCGGTATTTGGTTTGCCTGCAATAACGGCTTTGCCAACGATATGTCGTTTAAGACCTTCATTCCAGATTTGGGCGACACCAATTCGTTGACGTACCTATCGATCATCCTGTTCAACTTTATGGGCTTCGAAGTGGTCGCGACCTTTGCCAGTACGATGAAAAACCCATCGCGCGATATCCCCAAGGCGGTTATCGCTGGTGGCGTTGCCATTGCGGCAATCTACATTATCTGCGGCATCGGCATTGGAGCCGCGGTTCCCACCGAGCAGCTTTCGCTCGATTCGGGCATTGTGGACGCGGTCGCCGCCATGGTGGGGCGCGCTCACCCGCTGACGATGGTCGTGGGCGTGGCCTTTTTGGTGACGCTGTTCGCCAACATGATCTGCTGGAGCTTTGGCGTCAACAACGTGGCGAGCTATGCCGCGCGCCATGGCAACATGCCGCGCCCCTTTGCGCTGGTGTCCAAGAAGACCGGCATGCCCAATGGCTCGGCAATCATTAACGGTTGTTTTGCCAGCCTGGTACTACTGCTTCAGATTCCGCTGGGCGAGGGCTCCGACGTATTTTGGGTCTTCTTTTCGATGAACGTCGTCTTTCTGCTCATGAGTTATATCCCGATGTTCCCAGCGTTTTGGCGCCTGCGCAAATATGACGATCGCCCGCGCGTATTCCGCGCGCCTTTCGAGGGCAAGGTGCTTGCGGTGGCACTTGCGATTCCCGTGGTGGAGCTTGTGCTTTCGATTGTCGCTACGATTGTGCCGCTCAACGGCTCGCCCGCCGAAATGGCAAAGTTGCCCATTCTCATGGGTGTGGTGCTCGCCGTGTTGCTGGGCGAGGTTTCGCGCCTCATATCGCGCCGCGGCCGCAGTGTCGATAATCCCGGCGTTGGCGTGTGTGGAAAACGCAAATCGTGAGGGGGTTCGGTTCGGCAGTGCGGGACTCAAAACCGGAGTTGCTTCCGAGTTAACAAATTGCTGCGAGGATTACTGCGGCAATCGTGAAGGTTATGCTAGCGGTTGTGCTGCTCGATATCAGAGGAGAGTTTAGGCGCAAAGTAGGGGACATGGCCCAGGTAGGGGCAGCTGTCGTTGCGTTCATCAACGATGCAAGGAACGTCATCGTAGGTCATGGTCGAACCGATCTTGGCGATGGCCTTGGCGGCAGGCGCGACAATAATCTTGAGCGGTGCAATCGGTGCCATGGCCTCTCCTTTCGATCTTGGTATTCGTTCGATGTTTCTACCATAACCGTAATGCGGAATCAAGCTGGTTGTGCGCGGAATGAGGGTAGTATGAGCTTCGCATTCTTTATCTACACGATTCTTGTCATGGGCGTTGGATTGGTGACGGCATCAACTGCGCTCGTAATATGGCTCATGACTCGTCGACGCGATTGTTTGGTGGCGGCCGCGGGATTCCTTCTCTATATCTTCGATATGTCGGTGATCTTCTTTGATGAGTACAACCGGCTCAAATATGACTATGTGGTGACGTTTAATGAGCCGCTTCAACATCCGTTACTGCGCTGCGCGCTGGGCGTGGCGATTCTTGCGTGCGTATGGCTTTGGGTAACGTTTCGCTTACACGATGAGGTGACCGTTAAGCGCGTTGCCGCATATGTCGTACCGATCGCCGTGCTTCAGCTTGCTCTGGTGCCTCGTACTGGCTTTGCGGGCCAGGTTCAGCAATATCTTTTTTGGCTTACGCGCGATTTGGGAATGGCATTCTGCTTGGTATATGCTTACGCTCGCTATCGCAAGACGGAGAATAGGGCTGAGCGGCTCGATCTTGAGCGCACTCGGATGTTCTTTTGCATAGCCTGCGTGCTTACCGTGATGGTGGTTATCGAGGATACCTATATGATCCTATTCTGCACGCCTGACGTTGACAACGTGATGGTGAGCGCCTTTTTATGGTATCTGGGCGAGCGGAATATCTCAGAGAATTTATTGTTTGTGGCTGCAGCCGTTCAGCTATTTAAACAGTTCAGCCATATCTTACGTGTGTTCTCGCGTCACCCTCGTGCCGATGAAGAGGTAGCGACAGAGCGCCGTGATGCACTGGAGGACCTTGTCTCGCGTGTTGTGATTTTCTCGGACGAGCATGGGCTTTCAAAGCGTGAACAGGAAGTGCTTACACTCGTATTGCGTGGACTCGATGTCCAAAATATTGCTAACGAACTTGTGATTAGTCCGGGTACCGTCAAGGCTCACCTGCATCGCATCTATGTAAAGAGCGAAGTCAAGGCGCGTGACGACTTGATTGAGACATTCTGGCGTTCGTAAGGCTGGAGTGGTTCGGCTGACGGCGTATCGCAGACCACTTGGCGTAATGAAGCGACAATAAACTTTGACAATAAAATACCTGCTCAGACGTGTAAACCTTCTTAAGCCGTCCGTTCGCTCGCTTCCATCTTGGCAGCTTGTGCAGGAGGTGCGTCAATGGGTGTTGACACGGGGCGTAGGGCGCTGGACAGACACCCGACCGCTCGTAGGCACGTGTCATGTAGGGAGCGACAAATGCTCCCTCACCGATTGGGCGCGTCGTATCGTGGCGCTCATCCATTGTCCTGTAACGTCTGAGGAGGCTCATATGGACAAAGCGGATTTAGTCATCAAAAGTAATGCTGTGTTCACTGGTGACGGGCTGGCCCCGTTCAAGGGCGGCGTTGCCGTCGCAGGTGACAGGATTGTTGCGTGCGGCGAGGATAAGTACCTCGACGCTTTTATCGGGCCCGATACCGAGGTGCGCGACTATGGCGATAAGCTCGTCATGCCTGGCATCATCGACTCACACACTCACTATGCCCAGGGCGCCTTTGTGTCCGATCCCGATTTCGCCGTCAATCTCATCGATTGCACAAGCTTTGAGCAGTGTATGGAACGCGTGCAGGCGTTTGCCGAAGACCACCCGAACAACGAGTGGATCGTGGGCTATCAGGTTATCCAGTTCCAGTGGGACGTGCCCGAGATGCCTACGGCGGCAATGATCGATGAGTACATTTCGGACCGTCCGGTCTTTTTGCAGCAGGTTGACGTGCACACGTTTAGTGCCAACACCTGCGCAATCGAGAAAATCGGCATTACTGCTGAAACGCCAGACCCATCAGGCGGCAAGATTCTTAGGGATGAAGCTGGCAACCCCACTGGGGTCTTCTCGAACAACGCGGGATCCCTTTTCTTGGATGAGGTATACAATCCTGCCCCCGAGGTGGCTAGTGCTTCCTTTGCCAAGACCGCGCATCGTGCCAACGCTCTCGGTATTACGACAGTCGGCATGGTAAACCCCACTTTTGTGAGCATGGATAACCCCTATAAATTCCTCGCGGAGCTTAACCGCAAGGGCGAACTTCCGTTGCGCGTGTTCATGTACACAGACCTTTTTGAGAACGAGGCCATGACGCTCGAGGAGATTCGGGCGAAATACGACTTCCCGGGCACGCAAGTCGAGTGGCATGGCTTTAAGCAGTTCATTGACGGTGTGTGTTCCGATCATACTGCTTGGATGCTCGAGCCCTATGCTAATGCTCCCGAGACCTGTGGCGAGCCGGCTGAGGAACCTGAGCGTGTGCGCAAAGCCATCCTTAAAGCGCTTGAGTGGGGTGTCGACACGCGCATCCATGCCATAGGCGATCGTTCCGTACGCTTTATCCTGGACTGCTTCGAGGAGGGCGAGAAGCGTTACGGTCTTATGGGCTGTCGTCACTCCATGGAGCACAACGAGACTGTTCAACCTGAGGATTTGCCGCGCTATGCGGAGCTCGGCGTCTGTCCGGCCATGCAGCCGTGGCATATGCTGCTTGATATGGCAGACTTGGCAAAGGACGACGCCGTTGGTCCCGAGCGCGCGGCGCTCTCGTGGCCAATTCATAGCCTGCTCGCGAGCGGTGCCTGCGTGCATCTGGGCTCCGACTTCCCGGTCGTGGGGCTTGAGCCTATGGAGGAAGTCTATGGAGCGGTCTACCGCATGCTCGAGGATGGATCTAATCCTGAGGGTTGGTTCCCCGAGGAGCGAATCACTATGGCCGAGGCCCTGCGCGCATACACCTACGGCAGCGCCTACGCTATGCATGCTGAGGACCGCATCGGCACACTCGCCTGCGGCAAGCAAGCCGACATTTGCGTACTCGACCGCAATCTCTTTACCTGCGAGCCGGCAGAGGTGCTCGAGGCTACCGCGGCCCTTACGATGATCGCCGGCAAGGTGGTCTTTGAGGCCTAGCGCCATCGTTTGGTTGGGCGGCTTGGCGCCAGTTGTCAGCCGCCTGACATCCATTCAGCACTACTCTCTCAAGGAAAGGGGAGAACAATGGCAGAAGAAGTAACCGCTGCCGTGGAGGAGGAGCGCGAGCTCGCCTCCCAACCGATTCCCGGTCTGGTGCGTAAGTACACCATCGTCACCGGCCAGGGCATGCTCGCCCAGATCATCATGGTGGTCCTCGAGGGCCTCGTGATGGGTTGGGGCCTGGGTGCCCACGGCCTGGCCTGCGTCTCGATCATCATGTCGGTCGAGTACATCAACCTGGCCTTTGGCAACCTGTTTGGCACCGGCGTGCCCGCCGTGGTGGGCAACCTTTTGGGTGCCGGCGACATTAAGGGCGCAAGCAAGGCTTTTAGCCAGGGCTTTTGGCTCACCACGATTGTGAGTGTACTGCTTGCTGTGGTGATGGCCGTGTTTACCGAGCCCATCTGCGCATTCTTTGGCGCCACGCCCGACATCATGGCCGATACCGTTGCCGGCGTGCGCACCTTCGCCGTGCTGCTGCCGCTCACGGTCATTGGCCAGATGGTCACCGCTGTGATGCGTGTGGACGAGAAGGTTCAGGTCCAGGCCAACCTCATGACCGTTTCAGCCATCGTTGCCATCTGCTGGCTCGCGCTTTCTACGTTTGTGCTCAAGTTTGGCGTTATGGGCGCCGGCGTGTACTACGGGCTTTCCATCGGTATCTGGGCCATCGGTATCTTCTGGTTCATCGGGGGCAAAAAGTCCCAGCTCCAGATTAGCCTGGCCGACCTTAAGCTCGACCTCGCCGTCTGCGGCCAGATCCTCAAGATCGGCTTCCCGTTCTTCCTGGTCCAGGGCGCGACCTTTATCTTTAACACCGTTGCCAACTCGCTTTTGGGCTCGCTCGGCGGCGACATGGGCTCGCTCTACATCGCAGCCTTTGGCGTGATCAACGGCTACATCCTCTACATCACCATGATGGTTGCCCAGTGCTTCTCCTATGGCCTGCAGCCCATCGCTGCCTTCAACGCCGGCGCAAAGGCTTGGGCGCGCCTTAAGGAGACGCTCTCTTGCACGCTTAAGTACCAGGTTGTGACGCTGGCGCTGGTCACCGTCGCGCTCTGGCTTGCCGCCACTCCGGTGTGCGCCTTCTTTGCCGGCAGCGATCCTGCGCTCGTTGAGGTTGCCGCCAACGCCACGCGTACCGTCATCCTGGCTGTTGCCCTGGGCTATCTTGCCATGACCATGTCGATATATTTCCAGGCGGTCGAGAAGGTTGGTGTCGCCACGTTTACCGGCCTGCTTCGCTATGTGATCTGCTCAGTGCCGCTTATGTACCTCCTCGGCAACATGATGGGTGTTGAGGGCGTGTGGATCGCCCTGGTGGTGGCCGACGCCATTACCGGCATCATCTCCATTGCGCTCGCCGCGCACGAGTCCAAGCGCCTTGCCACGCTCTAGGCTCGGACATGGCTGGCGTACGATAGTCGAACAAGTTAACTCGCCTGCAAGCCACCACAATGGGGACAGCCCCCATTGTGGTGGCTTTTGTTATTTAGGGTCTGAGATTTCGGCTCTATAAATAATGCTTTTGAACTAGGCTACTATAAGATTGTGGTAAACGCTAATATAAGATTATGGCGAATGAAACTATCCGATTATGGTAACAGCGCAATAAGGGGCGTTGATATGGCTGAGTTCATTAACAGGGATTTGCATGAGTTACTCATTCGCATGGCAGGCTGGTTTCCTGTTGTGTCGTTGACAGGGCCTAGGCAGAGCGGTAAGTCTACGCTGGTTCGGCATACCTTTCCCGACTATTCCTACGTCACGCTTGAGGACCCTCAAACGAGGCGCGCGGCCTTGGAGGATCCGGTGAGTTTTATCCGCAACCGAAAGGGCGGACTCATCATCGATGAGGCGCAATACGCCCCGGATTTGTTTTCAATGATCCAGGTTGTTTCGGATGAGCGGGGAGACGCCGGTCAATACATCCTTACAGGCTCGCAAAACTTTTTGATGATGAAAAGCATCGGGCAGTCTCTTGCCGGGCGAGTCGGGATCTTGAAATTGCTGCCATTATCGTTTCGAGAAGCGGAGAGGGGCCAGCAGGGGCAGCTGGAAGTGGATTTGTTCGCGCTCGAAGGGGGATACCCTCGCCTGCGTTCCGCCGGAATGCCGTCCTCGGTTTATTTTCCCAGCTATATCGATACCTATGTTGAGCGCGATGTTGTGGGCTTGCTTGATGTGCGCAATAAGGCGGAGTTTCATAAGTTTCTGTCCATAATTGCTCAGAGCGTCGGTGCCCTCATCAATATATCCTCGCTTTCTCGAGATACGGGCGTGAGCGTATCGACCATTAAAAGCTGGTTGTCCATCCTGGAGCAGAGCTACCTGACGTTTTCGCTGCAGCCCTATTATGCAAATGCCAAGAAGCGTCTAACTAAAACGCCCAAGCTCTATTTTTACGACACGGGGCTGCTCTGCTACTTGCTCAAAATTGGATCACTGGAGCAACTATTGGAGAGCCCTTATCTGGGGGCCGTTTTCGAAAACCTCATCGTTTCCGAAACGGCGAAGAGCCATCTCAACGTGGGCGAGAATCCCGAGCTGTATTTCTATAGGGACGACAGCAAGCGTGAAATCGATTTGCTCGACTGTACAAACTCAGGGAGTCCCAAGGCTATCGAAATAAAATCATCCAGAACGTATCACGATAAGTACGCCCGCCATCTACAGACTGTATGCGATGAGATCGACATTGCAAAAGATGCGCGCTATGTTGTAGCCCGCGTGGACTCAACGTATGAGTCGAAAGACTGTAGTGTGGTTTCGGCGCGTGATTGGCTTTTACGATAACAAGCTCGGCGTATTAACAACAGCCGCGAAGGGAACCGGCCCCTTTTTGCGGCGGTTTTTGCCTATCTGGTGCGTCTTAGATGCAAGTGAGTAGACTTATTTGGATATGCCGAGCACACCGCGGCAAATGCTCAATAAAACCGCAGGTCAGAGCTGTGGCGTTTTGGGGCGTGCTTGGCCTCCTGCAAAAAGCCTACTCACTTGGTTTTTCTGCTGGAAGACCGCCGTGAGGGAAGGCAGCTCCCTCGTGGCGGCTGACATTTGCCCAGATAAACCCTGCCAAAATAAACCTGTCTACTCTTTGAGCCAGAGCCGACACTAATTCAAATGGCGAAATCAAAGGGCGTTCTCCGTATGGAGGGCGCCCTTTTTCATCGCAGGATGTTTTGCGCGGCAGTCATAAGGCCCAGTCGGTTACTGACGCCGAGCTTGCGATAGATGGCGTTGACGTGCTTCTTGACGGTTGACTCGCTTATGAATAGCTCGTTTGCCATCTGTTTGTTCGTTTTGCCGCCGAGCATGAGCTGCATGATTTCGGCTTCGCGCGGTTGGATATTATGTTCTGTAATGAAAGCATTCAGCTGGTCTGTGTCTTCGGTCTGGGTGAGATTAATGCCCCGAGGATAGAGGTTGGCGAGCGCGAGGCTCGCGTGCCGAGCGATTTCGAGCAGGATTGCGAGCTCGGTGTCGGTGAAGTCTCCGGCCGTGCGTTCGCGAAACAGGGTGATGCTTCCTAGCGGGCTGTCGTTGTGCGCGAGCGTGGCCGTACAGCCAAAGTAGACGCCCTGCGGTTCCATCCATTTGCGATAGATGGGCGTGGCATCGCGTCGCTCGACGTCCACGAGGTCGAGGTCGCGGTAGACGCCGACCTTATGTAGGTCAAAGCTCCATGTTGTATAGTCCATCGCGGCGTAGCGGTTGTAGTAGTCGCTCAGCGCGCGGTCGTCCATTCCGCTGCTTGCGGGGTGGACGTAGCGTGGGGCGTCACTGCCTGCCGCCTCGATCAGGTCGAACATGGCGATCCGATGGGGCACGAGCCCTGTCGTTCCCTCGAGGGTCTCCTTTTGCAGCTTATCGACACCGTGTGATGCGTGGATTGCAAGCGCGAGCTCGTTGAGAGCAGTCCAGGTCGTACTGTCCAACTCAATAGTCTGCTGTTTATTGCATGGGGGCATAGGGCGTCCTTTCCATTGTGGAACCCAGTATGTCATGTTCTCGGCCTGAATAGAACTTTAGGTCAGCGAATGGTATACCGTTGGTCGCTGAAAGGGGCTCGAGGGACTATTGAGAACATCTCGGTGCGGCCGCATCATGGTCTCGTCAAGCAAAAGCACCGAGATTTAGGAGCTTGAAATGAAGACCATCTACGAGAGTGAATCCACGCCTAAGAAGGACGGGTTCTATATGCCCGGCGAGTATGAGGAGCAGGAGCGCACCTGGATTCTGTGGCCGCACCGCTCCGACGTGTGGCGCTGCGGCGCCAAGCCGGCGCAGAAGGTCTTCACCGAGATCATTAAGACCGTTGCACGCTTTCAGCCCATCACGGTAGGCGTCAACACCGAAGACTTCCCCGCGGTGTGCGAGATCTTCGACGGTGTTGAGAACGTGCGCGTTATCCACATGGAGTACAACGACAGCTGGATTCGCGACCCCGGCCCGGCGTTCCTCGTTAATGACAATGGGGAGGTGGCCCTTTCGCACTTCCACTTTAATGCTTACGGCGGTTTCATTGACGGTCTGTACTTCCCGTGGGACAAGGATGCTTCCATTGGCCTGCAGGTGGCACAGCTTGAGCAGGTTAACCGTTATCGTCCCGAGGACTACATCCTCGAGGGTGGCTCGTTCAACTGTGATGGTCAAGGCACCGTCGTGACCACCGAGATGTGTCTGCTCAACGAGGACCGCAACCCGCAGTACACCAAGGAGCAGATTGAGGAGAAGCTCTCTGAGTATCTCGGTATCGAAAAGGTTATCTGGATCAAGGACGGTATCGATCCGTACGAAACGAACGGTCATGTGGACGACGTCGCATGCTTTAGTGCGCCCGGCGAGGTCTGCTGCATGTGGACCGATGATCCCAACCATAAGTTCTACAAGGAGTGCCAGGAGGCGTACAAGACGCTCTCCGAGTCCACGGATGCCAAGGGTCGCAAGCTCAAGATCCACAAGGTGATCATGCCTGTGACTTCGGTATATATGACCGAAGAGGAAGCCAGCACGATTGATCCCGTCGAGGGCGTGCTGCCGCGTACCCCCGAGGACGCCTTCGAGCCGAGCTATCTCAATTTCCTGCCCATCAACGGAGCGGTGCTTGTGCCGCAGTTCGGTGACCCCAACGACGCCCAGGCGCTCAAGGATATCCAGGCTGCTTATCCGGACCGTGAAGTCATCGGTATCATGACTCGCGAGGTTATCTACGGCGGCGGCAACATCCACTGCATCACCCAGCAGCAGCCCAAGGCGCGCCACAAGTAGTAGCTCCTTGGTAAACAGGGTTTGATTATCCGTAAATGAAAGTCCGCCGGCTTCAATGGCCGGCGGGCTTTTTGTGTGGCGGCTTGGGCGTTTGCCCAGATAAAACCTACCAAAATAAACCTGTCCCTTTTTGGCAGGTGGTTTCAGCTGAACGGCGGGCCGTGCGGCTTGGGTGTGCGGGCTCACAATCTGGGGAAACCAAACAGATTGGGGGCTTGTATGATCGACTCGAAGGGAAACGTGCGACCCGAGGGCATGTTTAACAGAGCGAACCTGGCCCCCGAAGCCCAGCGCGCATACGATGCGCTACTCGAGTGCGTGCTCAACGGGCAGAAGGGCTGCGAGGTTTCGGCGCGTGCGGGCATGGATACGATCAAGGCGCTCGTATAGCTTTACGCTTTCGGATGTGACACATAGGACTGCATGCGCCGCTCCCGGCTATATTGCCTCCGAGTGCTTTAGCTCATGGAGATAGCCGGCATCAGCGATTTCGAGAGCCTGGCAGCCGCCACGAATGCCCCGGTGTTTACACCTCAGACGGACGACTTTGGACTCGCGGTCCATATCTTCAAGATGCTCAATCGCGGAATTCATCCGTACAGTTCTGGCGAGCTGGACCTAGAATTTTTGACCTAGACGACGATATTCCGGCTCTTCCGCTCAATAGCTGCGTGTGCAATGGGCGCAGCTCCTTTGTGGGGACGCTGATCGGATATGTTGTCCCTAGTTACGCTCTTGCGATCAATGACTTTGGCAACCTTATGGGCGAGGCTTTCCGCCGGTCGCTCTTTGGCAAAGCGCATGAGCGCCTTGATGCGCGCACATGGGCGCGCCTGCTCGCCCTGTATCTGTCTGAGACGGTTGAGTGTCCGCGCGGTCATCTATATCACGCTTCGCAGGATGAATGTCCCTACTGTCGAGGAGAGCGCACCCTGTTAGCTCTCTTGGCTGATTGCTGACTGTCTTGGAGAAAGCCCGTGAGGCGGCACACAGGCTAATCCTGCGTGTCGCCTCCGTACATGTAGACGATAAAGCCGTCGCCGGTGTCTTGGCTGTGATCCTCCAGGATGCGCTTCATGTTGAGGTGCTCGTAGAACTGCCAGTCGGAGTTGCAGTCGCTCATCAGGAAGAACTTGGTGCAGCCTGCCTTGGCGAGCTCGGCGCGCGAAAGGTCGATGAGTGTGCGGCCGAGTCCCTTGCCCTGCCACTCGGGCACGATGATGATCAGGTTGAGCTGGCCCTGGGCATACTCGTTGCCCGTGGCGGCAAAGCGGTCGGCCGTGGCCTTTTCACGACTGTCGCCAAAGAGCGAGCCCTCGAGCTTGGCATCGGCGGTCTTTGCCATCTCGGTTGCCTGGGCGAGCATCTCGTCGTAGCAGGGCTCCCACGTGGGATTGGTGCGCGGCTTGCCGTCCTCGAAGATGCCGATACAGCAGGCGGCGATAGTGCGGCCCTCGGCCTCGGCGACGAGTGCGATGGGGGAGCGTTGCAGCTGCATAGCGATGTTAAAGCGCGCGCAGAAATCGGCGGCTTCGACGTCGCCGCGGTTGCGTAGTGTGTTGCACCACAGCTGGTTGTAGATGGCTGCAATGCCGGCAAGGTCGTCGAGGGTCGCAGCGCGCAGGGTTACGTTGTCAAGGCTCATGGAGGCTCCTTCCAGGTTGGGTCAGGCCATCTCTGAGTGTGACATGGACGCAGGATTGCCGTATCGACCATTCGGCAGACGACCCTCGATCCCTCGGGGACGGAGGGCCCTAAGAAGGAATGAGGGTGGATTTTCGGACACTTGCTCAATGAGAGTGGATAATCTCCCACTTTCGCTCGAAAAGCAGGCCACAAAAACGGGAGATTATCCACTCTCATTCTGGGTAGTCGTTTAAGAATGTCCCCAACGACTACCCCAAAAGGAGCGTCCCCAAGTGCCAGCTTTGGCAACGACGCTGGTAGAAAAACGTCAGCGAAAACCCGCCAGAGCGAGCAAGGTGCCTTGAAGCGAGGCGGCATTGACCTTTTGGTCATGCCGTCGAAGCTGAAAGGCAGATTGCCGCTCTGGCGGGTTTGCAGCGTCGGCCGGTTACGGCGTTTGGTAAAACGCCGTAACCTACACCCGCTCCGCGATCTCGTGGATGAGGTAGTCGGTCTTTTCCCAGCCCAGGCACGGGTCGGTGATGGACTTGCCAAAGACGCCGCCGTCGACCGGCTGGTTGCCATCCTCCAGGTAGGACTCGATCATAAAGCCCTTGACCAGCTTGGCGATGGACTCGTTGCGGCGGCAGCTGTCGAGCACTTCCTTGCAAATGCGGTACTGCTCCAGCGGGCGCTTGCCCGAGTTGTCGTGGTTGCAGTCGATGACCGCTGCCGGATTGGCATAGCCGGCATGCTCGGTATAGCGCTCGGCCAGGCGCTCGAGGTGCTCGTAGTGGTAGTTGGGGTAGGTGCGCCCATCGAGGCCGATGTAGCCGCGCATGACAGCGTGCGCGAGCGGGTTGCCGTCGCACTCGACCTCCCAGTTGCGGAAGATAAAGCTCTGGTGCGCCTGGGCGGCGTAAATGGAGTTGAGCATGACGGTGGTGGAACCGGCAGTGGGGTTCTTCATGCCCACGGGCACCGAAATGCCGCTCGATACCAGGCGATGCTCCTGGTTTTCGACCGAGCGCGCGCCCACGGCAACATAGCTCAGCAGGTCAACGAGGTACTGGTAGTTGGACGGATAGAGCATCTCGTCGGCGGTGAAGAAGCCTGTTTCCTCAATAACGCGTAGGTGCATATGGCGGATGGCCTTGACGCCCTCGAGCAGGTCATCGGGCGCCTCGGGGTCGGGGTTGTGCAGCAGGCCCTTGTAGCCGGTGCCCTTGGTGCGCGGCTTGTTGGTGTAGACGCGCGGAATGATGACGAGCTTGTCCTTGACCTCTTCGGCGACCTTGGCCAGTCGGTTCATGTACTCAAGCACCGAATCCTCGCGGTCGGCAGAGCACGGGCCGATGATGAGTACCTTGCGCGCGTCCTCGCCGGTAAAGACCTTGGCGACCTCGGCATCGAATGCCTGCTTTTTGGCGGTAAGCTCGGCGGAAAGTGGCATTTCCTCGCGGATCTCCATGGGGATCGGCAACCTGCGTTTGAAATCCATGGCCATGCGGGGCCTCCTCAATCAAATAAGTCAAAGCGTGAATTGTCGAATGCACGGCATTATCCGCTGTCGCACGCTAAAGTGCAAGCCCTTGTCACCCCGAAACCTGCCAAAAAGGGACAGGTTTATTTTGGTCGGTTTTATCTGGGCAAACGTTGGCGCTCGCCGGGAGGGGAAGATGCCGTGTGGGTTCTAAGCCTGTCGCCGGTTCCCCGTGGAGCACCCAGTGGGCAAAAAATGCCAAATATGAGTAGTGTTGTTAATGAGGTATCATATCGAGCTTATAAGATAATAGACATAACAACAAATATGTTCATTAACGCCAGCATATATAAGCCCGTTATAAGGCTGTTTGATCAATTTAGGGGCTCATGCAGGTCGTGAGAACGGTATTTGGGGCTGTTTTGGCTGTTACTAAAAAGGTAACAGTACTCATATTTGCCCTTTTTTGCCCACGGGGTCTGGAAAGCGCCGTCAGTGAGGTCGCGCGCGCAGACGTGGTGTAAGAGTGTCCTGAGGTCCGTCGCTGCAAGTC
>CAJMRE010000001.1 GCA_905215755.1 uncultured bacterium | reverse complement strand
CCAAGCTGCCGTACTGTGCGATGAGCGCGCTCGCCTTTTTGGGGCCGATGCCCGGCACGCCGGGAATGTTGTCCGACGTATCGCCCTTCAGACCGTAAAAATCGGGCACGAGGGCCGGCGTAATGCCGTGATACAGGTCGTCTACGCTCTCGGGCGTCATGATCGCCACGTCGGACAGGCCCTTGCGAGTCGAGACCACGTTGACGTGCTCGGTCACGAGCTGATACATGTCGCGGTCGCCGGTCACCAGCAGCATGTCGCAGCCGGCCTCCTCACCCAGGCGCGCCATGGTACCCAGGATATCGTCGCCTTCCCAGCCCTCGGACTGCAGAATCGGCACGTTGAGCGCGGTGAGCAGCTCCTTGATCATCGGAAACTGCGCGTGCAGATCGGGGTCCATGGGCGGGCGCTGCGCCTTATACTGCGGCAGCATCTCCATGCGCACGCGCGGCTTGCCCTTATCAAACGCCACGACCACGCCGTCGGGGTTAAAGGCATCGATCATCTTGAGAAACATGTTCAGAAAACCAAAGATTGCGTTGGTGGGGCGACCGTCCGGCGCGTTCATGGTCGGCGGCACGGCGTGGAAGGCGCGGTGCATGAGCGAGTTGCCGTCGATAACGGCAAAGGTACGGCGCTTGTCAGACATATTGAATACCTCGCTTTGGGCTGGGCACGGTTTGCTCACACCAGTTTACACGCTCCCCGCCCCGCGGCCACCGCACATCAGGCTTCCCTGCCGCCGCGGGCCCGCGCGTGATACGATGGCTCACGGTACATCAACCAGCACAATCGATCCGAAAGGAGCCTGCGTCATGGAGCGTCCCTGCGCATGGAAAAAGTACACGCCACAGCAAGTCGAGGAGCTCGAGGAGCTTTGCCGCGGCTATAAGCAGTTTTTGAGCGAGAACAAGACCGAGCGCCTGTGCGTCAAGACCGGCATCAAGATGGCAGAGGAGGCGGGATACGTCGACCTGGAGACCGTGATCGCCGAGGGCCGCGAGCTCAAGGCAGGCGACAAGGTGTACGCCGCCAACCACGGCAAGGACCTTATGCTCGTCAACCTGGGCACCGCCCCGCTCGAGCAGGGCTTTAACATCCTGGGCGCCCACGTGGACTCGCCGCGCCTGGACCTTAAGCAGAATCCCGCCTTCGAGGCCGGCGACATGG
Organism: uncultured bacterium; assembly: GCA_905215755.1. Classification (GTDB taxonomy): domain Bacteria; phylum Actinomycetota; class Coriobacteriia; order Coriobacteriales; family Coriobacteriaceae; genus Collinsella. The sequence continues at coordinate 131,527 of CAJMRE010000001.1, read as the reverse complement.
CCTACCTCGACACGCACTACTACGGCGGCGTCAAGAGCTACCACTGGGTAGCCTCCCCGCTCGCACTCGTGGGCGTCATCTGCAAAAAGGACGGTACCACCGTCGACATCAATATCGGCGACAAGGCGGACGACCCGGTCTTTACCATCTCCGACCTGCTGATCCACCTCTCGAGCGAGCAGATGTCCAAGCCTGCCAAGGACGCCGTCGATGCCGAGATCCTCGACGTGATCGTGGGCGGTCGTCCCGTCAAGTTCGATGGGGACGACAAGGACGCCCCCAAGGAGCCCGTCAAGCAGATGTTCCTGGACATCCTCAAGGAGCAGTACGACGTCGAGGAGGAGGACTTCCTCTCCGCCGAGATCGAGGTCGTGCCCGCCGGCCCCGCCCGCGACATGGGCCTCGACCGCTCCATGATTTTGGGCTATGGCCACGACGATCGCGTCTGCGCCTACCCCTCCATGCTCGCCCAGATCGACGTCGCCAACGTGGAGCGCACGAGCATCACGCTCATCGTCGACAAGGAGGAGATCGGCTCCGTGGGTGCCACCGGTATGACGAGCCGCTTCTTCGAGAACACCGTCGCCGAGATCATGACGCTCGCCGGCGAGGATAGCCCGCTGGCCCTGCGCCGCGCACTCGCCCGCAGCCGCATGCTCTCCTCCGACGTGTCCGCCGGCTTCGACCCGGGCTATGCCGGCAAGTTCGAGACCAAGAACGCGGCCTTTATGGGTCGCGGCCTGTGCTTTAACAAGTACACGGGCAGCCGCGGCAAGGGCGGCTCCAACGACGCCGATGCCGAGTACGTGGCCCTCGTCCGCGACATCATGGACGAGGCCGGCGTGGACTTCCAGACCTGTGAGCTCGGTCGCGTCAACGCGGGCGGCGGCGGCACCATTGCCTACATCATGGCCAAGTATGGCATGAACGTCATCGACTCCGGCGTTGCCGTCCTGTCCATGCACGCCCTGTGGGAGGTCGCCAACAAGGCCGATATCTACGAGGCCTATCGCGGGTACAAAGCCTTCCTCGAGCGCGCCTAACCAACCCTTGTAAGGCGCACCAAACCAGCCCTTTATAACTTGCGGTGGAATACGGACTAACCTGGCCTTCAACCGGCTCGCGCAGACCGTATTCCGCCGCGACTTTTTTGGCAGAGGAGAGTTCATGCTCCAGGTCATCGTTTCACCCGCCAAGCAAATGCGCGCGGCACAAGATGCTTTTGAAGTTCAGGGGATTCCGCCCTTTGCGCGCGAGACCGCTCAGCTGCACCATGCGCTCTTGGACATCGAACGAACCGAAGGCGACAGCGGCCTACAAGCTCTGTGGAACGTCAGCGACAAGCTGCTGGCCCCTTGTCTCGACATTTTGCATGAGTTCGAGCCCATCTTGGGGAACGGCGATCTCGACAATCCCGCACTCGCCCGTCACCTCTCCCCCGCCATCATGTCCTATCACGGCATTCAGTACCAGAGCATGGCACCCGAGGTGATGGATTCAGTGCAGCTCGCATGGCTGCAAGACCATCTGTGGATCCTCTCCGGCCTCTACGGGTGCGTTCGTCCCTTCCATGCCGTCGAACCGTATCGACTGGAGATGGGCGCGAAGCTCGCCGTTGACGATGCCCAAGACCTCTACGCGTTTTGGAGCGACAAGCTCGCGCGGGCTATCGCCCCGGCAGGCTCAAACACCACGATCGTCAACCTCGCCAGCGTAGAGTATGCCAAAGCCGTTCTGCCCCACCTCGCGGACGACGCCACGGCCGTCACATGCCTCTTTGGCGAGGGCATCCGCAACGGGAAGCCCATCCAACGGTCGACCGCCAGCAAAAAGGCGCGCGGCTCCATGGTGCGGTGGATGGCAGAAAACAAGCTCGAGGATGCAAGCGAACTCACCGCATTCAACATCGGCTATCGGCACATCCCCGAGCTTTCAGACAAAAACACCCTGGTTTTCATGAACGCGCAGGCACAATAGGCCCGCCGTTTCCAAACACCCCATTACTCCGCCAAGCCATCGGCCTTTGCAATCTCGCTCGTCGAGCCATCTTGGTAGGTAATCTTAACGTGCTCCACCTCGGATACCGCAGCGCCCGCCGGGGGCTCCAAGCGCCATTCCGTCAGCGCAATGTCCATGGTCGTGGGCACGTCCCCTTGATCTTTGAGCTTCACCGTCAGCGTTTTGAGCGTCGCATCAAACGTCACGCGTTCGATTTCTTCGCCCGGAATAGACCCGCCGCTCAGCTGCAGCTGCACAAACTCGTCGCGCGGATACCAATAGTCGCCCGGTGCGGCAACCGTGTTGCCACCAGAAACTTTCATGGTCATAATCGGCAGGCCCTCGTCGGCTTCAAACCCCCAGGTAGCGCCGCCAGGACCGCCGAACGTCCAAATACAAAAGGCAATCACCAGCACGGCAAGCACCGCAAAACCAATCGCAACCAACCCATGGTGCGCACGGCTTTCCTCGGCCGATACATCCCATTGCGTCTCTCGATATAGATGCTTGTCTTCCATGTACGCCTCCCCACAGGCACGCTCGTTAGGCCAATCGTACCCATTCGAGCTATACTTGAGCCCATTACATAAACGGGGAGCTTGCAGGACAAGACGGCAGGCTGAGATTGGGCGCGCCCGCCCTGACCCGCAAACCTGATATGGGTAATGCCAACGAAGGGAGCCGTGCCAATGAGCACACAGACCGAGCCCAAGCTCGTCACGCAAATCGACTTCGCCCGCGCCGGGCAGATCACACCGCAGATGAAGGAGGTCGCCGAGCGCGAGCATCGCGACCCCGAGTACATCCGCGAGCGCGTGGCCGACGGCCGCATCGCCATTCCCGCCAACATCGTGCACATCAAAAAGGGCATGCGCGCCTTTGGCGTCGGCGAGGGCCTTTCCACCAAGGTCAACGTCAACCTGGGCATCTCGGGCGACAAGGCCGATGCCGCCGAGGAATGGAAGAAGGTCAAGATCGCCGAGGACTTTGGCGCCGACGCCATCATGGACCTCTCCAACTCGGGCAAGACGCGCCAGTTCCGCCAGCAGCTCATCGACGAGACACCGCTCATGGTAGGCACCGTCCCCATGTACGACGCCATCGGCTACATGGAAAAGCCGCTGGTCAAGCTCACCAAGGACGACCTGTTCGAAGTCGTGCGCGCGCATGCCGAGGACGGCGTGGACTTTATGACCATCCACTGCGGCATAAACAAGTCGGTCACCAAGACCTTTAAGGAGACCGGCCGCCTGATGAACATCGTGAGCCGTGGCGGCTCACTGCTGTTTGGCTGGATGGAGGTCACCGGTAACGAGAACCCATTCTATGAGTTCTACGACGAGTTGCTCGAGATTTGCCACGAGTACGACGTGACGATTTCGCTCGGCGACTCCTGCCGCCCGGGCTGCCTCTACGACTCCAACGACGCCACCGAGACCGCTGAGATGATCGAGCTGGGCAAGCTGTGCAAGCGCGCTTGGGCCGCCGGCGTCCAGGTCATGGTCGAGGGCCCGGGTCACATGGCGCTCGACGAGATCGCCGCCAACATGAAACTGCAGAAGCGCCTGTGCCACAATGCCCCGTTCTATGTGCTCGGGCCGCTGGTGACCGATATCGGCGTGGGCTACGACCACATCACCGCTGCCATCGGCGGCGCTATCTCCGCCAGTTCCGGCGCCGACTTCCTGTGCTACGTGACGCCGGCCGAGCACCTATGCCTGCCTAACGCCCAGGATGTGCTCGACGGCCTCATGGCCACCAAGATCGCCGCACACGCCGCCGACATCGCCAAAAAGGTGCCGCACGCCCGCGACATGGACGACAAGATGGGCCAGGCACGCCGCAAGCTTGACTGGGACGCCATGTGGGAGTGCGCGCTCGACCCGGTTACGGGCAAGAAGCGCTACGAGGAGTCCCCCGCCGCCACCGAGGGCACTTGCACCATGTGTGGCAAGATGTGCGCCGTCCGCACCGTCAACAAGATCTTCGAGGGCACCACGATCGACCTCGGCATGGAGGACTAACCCTGTCGCCGCGGCCGCCTCTGGCGGCGAGCTGGTGCCTGTCAATTGTTGACGTGTGAACATTTGCTTGCATTTGCGTAAAGATTGCATCGCCCGCCCGGGTTCGACATAGAGTCGGCCCGGGCATCTTTATAATGCTGGCTTAAAGACCCATTTGATTCCGACCGAACAAGGGAGCGAACATGGATCGTAGTAAGGTACCTACCGTCCTGTCCATCGCGGGATCCGATTCCAGCGGTGGCGCCGGCATTCAGGCCGACATCAAGACCATCACGGCGCACCGCCTGTATGCCGAGACGGCCATCACCGCCATCACAGCGCAAAACACACTGGGCGTCACCGCCGTGCAGGATATCTCACCAGATATCGTAGCCGCGCAAATTGACGCCGTTTTTGACGATATCCGCCCCAGCGCCGTCAAGATCGGCATGGTTTCTTCTGTCGAGATTATCGATGTTATCGCCGACCGCCTGAGCGCCTGGAACGCGACAAACGTGGTAGTCGACCCCGTCATGGTAGCCACCTCGGGCGCACGGCTGATTGCCGAAGATGCCGCCGAGGCGCTCACCCGCCGCCTGTTCCCGCTAGCGACGGTTATCACGCCCAATATTCCCGAGGCCATGGCGTTGCTCGATTATGAGGTCGATTCCGAGCGCACTCAGCAAAATGCCGCCATGCTTCTCACCCGCCGCTTTGGCTGCGCGTCTCTCGTTAAGGGCGGGCATTTTGTCAACGAGGCCAACGATGTGCTAGCAGAGCCCGCGCCGCTCGATGACGAGGGCAACCACCTGGGCGATCCGCTCACCACGTGGTTCCGCCACAAGCGCATCGAGACCGGCAACACGCATGGCACCGGTTGCACGCTCTCGTCCGCCATCGCCTGCGCGCTGGCCCAGGGCATGGATCTTGCCGACGCCGTCAACGCAGGCAAGGCATACCTGACAGGCGCTCTGGCCGCCGGCCTGAACATGGGCAAAGGTTCCGGCCCCGTCAACCACATGTGGCAGTATTAAGATTCGCAGTCCAAGCCACCGCAAAGGCGCCCGCCCCCTTTGTGGTGGCTTGGGGTCGCGCTACTCACCGAGCATCTCTTGGAGCTTGGCTGCCACGGCATGTCCCAAGCTCTCGTGGCTTTCGGGCATCATATGCAGATAGTCGATATCGCCCGGCTCGGCAAACTCCGCTGCATTCAAAAAGTCGCAGCCAAACTGCTCAGCCACATGCGCGTAGTACTCACCAAAATGTTCCGAGGCTTCTACGGAATGCTCGTCAAAATCGGTCATATATACGTCGGCGATCTGCGGCTTAATCTTGATAGGCGCCATCAGCAGAATGCGCGGACAAGGCGCAGCGTCGGTCCACGGAAACGCGCGGACGGCGCGAATCAGCGCCATGGCGCCACGGGCGATATCGGAAGCTGTCACGTTAAAGACCGTCTTACAGTCGTTGGTGCCCAGCATGATCACAATGGCGTCCAGCGGCTTATGGGCCTCGAGCAGCATCGGAAGTGCGCGGATGCCGTTAAGATTGGTGTCCAGATGGCACATGTCGTCGCGTACCGTCGTGCGGCCGTTGAGGCCTTCTTCAATTACATGCCAGCCCTCGCCTAAGTCACGTTGGGCCACGCCGCACCAGCGCGCATCCTGCGCATAGCGCACCGCGGTGCCGTCGCGCATGCCCGCCGGATCGTAACCATAGGTGTTGCTGTCGCCAAAGCATAGAACGTTTTTCATCGTAAGCCCCTCGCTCAGTAAAAAGCCGACGGAAGCAGCCTCTCCCGCCGGCTCGACCTATCTGTCAGCACGTACCGATTACAGGTACTTGCGCCAATCGTCCTCGTCCTCATCATCCTCGGTAGCAGCCTGGGTCTGCTCGGCGGCGCGAGCTGCCGCAGCGCGAGCGGCAACCTGGGCATAGGACTCCTCGTTGCGCTCGGGGAAGTTTGCCAGCACGTGCTCGAACTTGGCAAAATCCTCATCCCAGCGCGTAGAAGGCACGGCAAAGAAGACTTGCTTGACCTTAAAGTCGCCCGACGCGAGCTCCTTGCGGAAGAGCTCGGCCACGGCCTCTGCGTCAAAGCCGTTGTTGTCGCAGCCCCAAGCGCCCAGCACGAGCTTCTCGCGACCTAGCTCGTCGCAGATGGCAAGCACAAAGCGAATGCGGTCGCGCAGGGCGTCCAGCAGAGCATCGTCGCTCACGCGATACTCCTGGCGGGCGCGCTTAACGTTGGGCGCGGCGGCCACGATCACGTCGGCGTATGCATGCACGTGGTTGCGGTCGAAGCGCACCGCAGGCACCACCAGCGCACGGTTGCGGTAAAGCTCGCAGTTGATGTTGCGGCGACGGTTCTCGCCGTACCATTTGCGCTGCTTATCGAGAACGTTGTACAGATACGAATCGGCGCACAGCGTGGCCTCCTGGCCCAGATAGCCCTGGATGTAGCCACCGCCCGGGTTGGTGAACGAGGCAAAGGCGAGCACGGCCATGTCGCAGAACTGCGCATAGCCACGACCGTTGTCCAGGATGGCCTGCGTGGCGGAGGCATCGAGCACGGTGACCTCAGGCAGAACCGGAGCGGGCTCCTCAGCAGGCGCGGACTCAGCTTCGGCGATTTCCTCGGCAGGCTCAGGCGCTGCCTCGGTCTCGGGCGCCGTCTCGGTCTCGGCAGCCTCCGCGCCCTCGACGTCCTCGGCAACCTGTTCTTCGGCGGCCACAGCACTCTGAACCTTGGCCTTCATCGCCGCGACAAAACCGGCAGGCATACCATCGAACTCGCACACGCCGGCAAGCGAACGCTCGATATCCTTGGCGCACGCTTCGGACACAGTTGCCACGTGACGCTCGGCGGCCTTGGCACGGGCCTCGCGCTTGGGATTGGGCTGACCCGCTCGGTTGGACCTGCGGTTACGGTTCCTGTTGTCGACGTCTGCCATAAGTGGTCACCTTTCTCGGTCTCTGCCGCTATCGGCTTTTCCCATCCATGATACCCCGCCGCGTACAAAAAAGACGGCCCCGAAGGACCGCCTTTCGCATCGATTTGCACGTACGGCAAGCACCGCCGCAATTCGCCACTAGTCGCGACGGCCGAGGATGTTCAGAATGCGCAGGAACACGTTGATAATATCCACGAACAGATTGGACGCCATGAGCACGGCGTTGGGCAGCGTAGGCGGCACCGTCGTGGCAACATAGGTGTCGTAGCCAATAAAGCCGGCGAACACCACGATCACGATCAGATCGGTGATGGTCTGTGAGACGCCCATGAACATCAGCACGATCTCAACCAGAATAGTAGCGAGCAGAATGCCAAAACCGATGCCATATACGCGCTGGAAAAACTTGGGGAACGTCACGCCCAAGGCGCCAAAGACAAAGGTGATGGCGGCCGTGGCGATAAAGGCAGTGTTGATGGTGGGCAGGTCGTAGTTGGCAAGGCCAAACGACGCGGTCAGGCCAAAGGTGCTCGCAAAGATTACGTAGCCCACAAGGGACAGGCCCACGGACTGCTTGCTGGCGGCGGCCGACATCATGACCATGCCGACGATGGTCAAAATAAACGAGCCAAAAACCAGCGGTAGGGCAGCCCCGCTCATCATCATGCGCGCAAACGACATGGTGCTCGTAAAGTAAGCACCGACGCCCATGGCACAAAAGCCCAAGAAGATGAGGGCAGACATGGCAAGATTATACGCACGCGGCGACATCTCCTTGGCACGGCTTGCGCCGGTTTCGATGGGGCCGTTCTGATAGCCCTGAATATCGTTCATAATTTCGTCCTTTCAAAAGCGCCGCGACAGCGCAGTAGCTGACAAGATTCCTGTCATTGTACCCGAATGCCGTACGTCCTTACCTACGGCGCTCGCCCTCGAGCGTGCGATCAAAGGCCCAGACCCACCAACGCATCACGTGTGCCTGCGAGCCGTCCGCCCGCTCGCGCGTCTGGTCCTCCAGATACAACTCGGTCGCGTGCCCGCCAAAACGCACCTTATAGGTTGCCGTACGGATGCCGTGGACCATCAGGCCAAACCCGGTGGTCGAGATAATTTCGTCAATCGTAAAGCAACGACCGTCGACCCAGCAGACGGTGACCGGCACGACCTGTCCGCCCGCGAGGATGCGAGCCACGACGTCCACATACTGCTTGTGCACGCGCCGAGTTTTGCCATCTGTCTGTCGATATTCCATGCCTCCTATTATCGAACGCATGTTTGCATATTGTAAAGCGAACAGACTGTGGTTTTGGGATGTTGGGGCACGCACACGTGTCCTCATGGTGTGTTAGCAAAAAGAACACCCGCGGTCAACAGGGCTAATATTCAATATTAGTGCCAAAAAATTCACTTCTCCCATCAGAACTCGGTAAAGAAACCCGCAGGAGGTGATACGATTTATCATGTTTTTGTAACGTGCCTGCAAACTTCGAGAAAGCCCATATATGGACGTAACGTTCTCAACCTTCCTCGGCCAAATTGTGTCGAACCCAGTCCTTGCCGTCACCGTGATCCTCGCGCTCGGCGCCATCTTCGTCAATGGATGGACCGACGCGCCCAACGCCATCGCGACCTGCGTCACTACGCGTTGCATGCCCGCCCGCGCCGCCATTCTCATGAGCGCCGCATTCAACTTCCTCGGTGTGCTCATCATGACGCACTTTAATGCGAGCGTCGCCAATACCATCTCGCATATCGTCGACTTTGGCGGAAACAGCACCATGGCGCTCGCCTGCCTGTGCGCGGCCCTGTTCTCCATCGTCGTCTACGGCGCCACAGCGTCGCGTTTTGGCATCCCCACCTCGCAAAGCCACAGCCTTATCGCCGGCCTGACCGGTGCCGCTATCGCCCTCGGCGGCGCGAGCAGCGTCAACGTCCACGAGTGGATGAAGGTCATCTACGGCCTGGCGCTCTCCATCGGCCTGGGCTTTGTCATGGGCTGGGTCCTGTGCAAACTCGTCTCGATTCTTTTCGCCGCCGCCAACAGGCGACGTGCCAATGTCTTCTTTAAATACGCTCAGATCGCGAGCGCTGCGGCCATGAGCTTTATGCACGGCGCGCAGGATGGACAGAAGTTCATCGGCGTGCTCTTTTTAGGCGTGGCCTTCGCAAACGGCCAGACCAGCGTCGGCGATGCCGGCATCCCCATCTGGATTATGCTGCTGTGCTCGGCCACTATGGGTATCGGTACCAGCGTGGGCGGTGAGCGCATCATCAAGTCCGTCGGCCAGAGCATGGTTAAGCTCGAGAAGTATCAGGGCTTCTCCGCCGACCTCGCGGGCGCCGCGAACCTGCTGCTTGCCACCCTTACCGGCATCCCCGTGTCCTCCACACACATCAAGACCTGCGCCATCATGGGCGTCGGTGCCGTCAAGCGCCTCTCGGCCATCAACTTCGGAGTCGTCAAGGACATGATGTTCACCTGGTTCTTCACCTTCCCCGCCTGCGGACTCATCAGCTTTGTCATGGCCAAGCTGTTCATGATGTTCCTCTAATCAAACCGAACGTCCATCCGGACCGCAACACTTCGCCCACCCGTCTTCGCCTCGAAAGGACCCACCCATGGCAAAGAAACCCGATTCGTTCTACTTTGACAACTACGTCGCTTGCGCCGACCTCGCCGTCCAGGCCGCAGAGCTGCTCACCAAGATTTTTGAGAACTTCGATCCCGCGCAGATTCACGACATGCTCAATAAGATGCATGCGATTGAGCATGCGGCAGACAAGAAGCACCACGAGCTCGAAGACGCCCTGCTCACCGCCTTTATCACCCCGCTCGAGCGCGAGGATCTGGATCTGATGAGCTGCGCGCTCGACACCGTGCTCGACCGTATTGAGGGCGTCGTGCAGCGCGTCTACTTCACCAACATTCAGAGCATCCATCCCGACGCCATCGTCATCGCCCACAAGGTGACTGACGCCTGCCGCGCCATGAAAGACCTGATGGTCGAGCTTCCCAACTACCGCAAGTCCAAAACGCTGCGCGAGCTGGTCATCCAGATCAACACCATCGAGTCCGAGGCCGACGAGCTCTACATCAACGCCATGCGCAACCTGCACGTTAACGGCAAGGATCCGCTCGAGGTCATCGCTTGGCGTGACGTCTACGCCTTCCTGGAGTACTGCGCCGACTGCTGCGAGAATGTGGCCGATGTTGTGGATTCGATTGTCATGAAGAACAGTTAATTGGGGGTACGTGTCCCGGCGGTCGCGGGCCCGGCCACTAATAACCTTTTTCACTCCGGCTGCAAGCAGAGTCGTTCAAAAGGTTATTAGTGGCCGGGCCCGCTCCCTTACGTACCACCATTGGGAACTTTGGCTGATAGTTATAGCGCAATGGGGGTTTGGCTGAAGGGACCTTTGGTATCCGTTCGGACACTTTGGCCCTCGATGAGCGTTTGGCTGATTGCTGCTTTGGGTACTGTTTGGGTTACTTTGGGTTTGTTTGATTTTTAATTGTTGGAGGGCTTGTATGTCTTATTTGGATCTGGCTCGGGGTCGGTATTCTTGTCGTGAATTTCAGGATCGTTCTGTTGAGCAAGCTGTTGTGGATGCCATTGTTGAGGCTGGGCGTATTGCTCCTTCTGCTTGTAATAACCATCCAACCCGTGTGATGGTGTTGGATACGCCTGAGCTTCTGGAGAAGGCTGCTGCTTGTCAGCCTCGGTTTGCTCGTGATGGGTCTATCTTTGGCGCTCCGCTTATCTTCCTTATTTGCAGCGTTACCGATGATGCCTGGGTGCGCCCGTATGATCAGATGAACTCGAGTGCCATCGATACTTCGATCGTCTGCGATCAGATGATGATGGAGGCCACCGAGCAGGGCCTGGGAACGTGCTGGGTATGCCATTTTAAGCCTGGGGTGGCACAGGAGCAGTTCAATCTGCCCAAGGGCGTCTATCCCTATCACATGCTCGTCTGTGGATATCCTGCCGACCACATCGCCGATCCCGAGCATCGCGAGGCCCGTACCATTCCCCTCTCCGACTTCCTCCTCAAGTAGATTTTGGGACATGCCCTAAAACCTATCCTTGACCGCTCACCGGTTCGCCGAGTTCTGCGCCACCATGTGCAGGGCTCGGTTTTTTATGTTGCGCGCCCCGGTACAGTCATAAAAAAGGACCCGCAAGCTGCGGGTCCTTTCTAGGCACTAAATTGTAGGCCGAATGTTAGTCCAGGTCGTCGGCAGCGAAGTTGTCGATCGGGGCGAAGGGATCGGCCACGGGGACAACCGGGTCAGCGACGGGCAGCGGCTCGGCGGGAACAGTCACCGCAGGAGAAGCGGCAGAACCGACCGGCGTGGAGGCCATGAGGTCGGCCGGGAAGGAGTTCTGGGCATCGTCCATGAAGTGCTGGATGAGCTTGAGATACTCGGCCTTGAACTCCTCACGAGAAGCCTTGAGACGATCGATCTCCTCGAGCTCAGCCTGCTTTTCGGTCAGAGCCTGGCGGATAACCTCGCGGGCCTTGGCGTCAGCCTCGTTGCGAATACGCTCAGCGTTCTCATTGGCATCGTTGACGATGGTCTCAGCGGTCTGCTGGGCAGCGATCAGGGCAGCGGAAATCTGGCGCTCCTGAGCGGAGAAGTCAGGGGCGGGAGCAGCCACGGGGGCGGCAGGAACGGCCTGGGCGGGGGCATCCTGAGCCTGGGCAAGCTGAGCCTGCGCATCGGCAAGCTGCTGCTCGGTAGCAGTCAGACGACCCTTAAGGTCGACGATCTTAGCGAGCATAGCGTCAACCTCAGAGGACAGCGTCTCCAAGAAGACGTCGACCTCAGCAGGATCGTAGCCACGCTTGGCCTCAGAGAAAGTCTGAGCCTGGATGTCTGCAGGGGTAATAGCCATAACAAGTCTCCTTTTTCATCGCCTCGGCGCTACACGCCCGACGTAAGTTACTAAGACAGTTCTACACGAGTATACCTATAAGAAGCTGCAGAACCAGCCTCTGCACCAACTGCAACGCAATAATCGCAACGACCGGCGAAAAATCGATACCGCCCATCGGCGGGATGAAACGACGGAACAGGTTGAGCCACGGACCGCACACGCTATCAAGCACCGCGGCAATATCCTGAAGCAAACCACCCTGCTTCATGGGAATCCACGTCATAAAGCAGTAGACGACAATGAGCGTGGAATAGAAGTTGAACAGCGTATTGACCAGCTGGACGATAGTGTAGATGTTGATGGGAATCTCCTCGTCTTGTCTTTACTTAAGGTAGCCGTCGGCACGAAGCTTCTTGAGATCGGAATCTTTGACCTCGCAACCGGCGGGCAGCACCATGAACACGCGGTCGCCCACCTCCTTGACCGTGGCACCCAGACCGCAGGCAAAGCCGTAAGAGAAGTCCAAGACGCGCTTGGCAACTTCGGTGCGTACGCCCACAAAAATCAGTGCGACAGGCTGCTTGGTGCGAACGCGGCGCACCACGGTCTCCACGTCGTCATAGCTCTCGGGGCGCAGGACATAGGCCGGCAGCTGCGGTGTGGCGTTGATGATATTGCTCGCATAGGCCGAGGCATCGCTCGGTGCAGGCGCAGGCGCAGCGGCGGCACGGGCGCGGGTGTTCTCGGCGTAGCTCGACGGCGTGTCATAGGCACCAGGACGATAACCGCTCGCAACACTGTCCTGCGAGCGCGAAGGCGGGTTATACGTCGTGGCATGGCGGGAGTCATCGCCGACCAGCTGCCCGGAGCGTGTATACACGGCAACCGACTCAGCTTCACCACGGCGCGTCTGACCAAGCAGGCCGTTGCTCGGCTCGTCTTGGGTGTAGAAGCCCTCGCCCGAAGCACCGCTGTAGCCGTTGCCCTGATAGCCATCGTCATAGCCATCATCGTAGCCGTAGTCGTCGTCCTGGCCATAACCCTGGTCGTAACCCTGCTGGCCGCCCAGGTGCATCTTATTTTTAATCTCGTCAAGGAAGCCCATGGTTGTGTCCTCTCGCGGTTTAGTGCAGGCGCCCCGATAATCAGTGCGCACTTCAGAGCCTTATTTTACTGCAAACTCCGGGCTAAATACTACCCTGCCCAGGCGAACGAGCGTAGAGCCCTCCTCAAGGGCAGGCTCAAAGTCCTCGCTCATGCCGCAGGAAAGCTCAGGCAGGTTCAAATCGGGATGCGCCGCCTCCAGCTCATCCCTCAGCTCACGAAGCCCCGCAAAGGTGCGGCGTGCCACATCCTTATTCCCCCGGGGCGCCATAGTCATAAGCCCCTGTACGCAAATTCCCTCAAGTTCCGCAAGCTCACCCGCGGCGGCGCGAATCTCATCGGGCGAAAAGCCTCCCTTCGACTCCTCACCACTCACATTGACCTCAATGAGCACACGCTGGGGGCCGGCGAGTTCGCCTGCCTCAATCTTGCGGGCAGCACGGCTCGAGATCGCCTGCGCCAGATGCAGCGAACCCACCGAGTGAATCAGCTCGGCTGAGCCCAGCACCGCATTGATCTTATTGGTCTGCAGGTTGCCGATCATATCGAAGCGCACCTCGGGCAGCTCCGGATGCTCCGCCAAACCTGTGAGCTTGCGAACCAGCTCCTGCGGGCGATTCTCGGCAAAATGGCGATACCCCGCCTGGATGGCGGCAACGGTCTCATCGACACCAACGGTCTTGGACACGGCAATGAGGCGCGCGGCGTCGTGGGGACGGCCCGCGCGATCGAGCGCCGCATAAAAACGTTCCAGAATCTGCTCGCGGCGAGCGCGCATCAAGTCCAAATAGTTATCCATTGCCAATCGCCTCCGCTGACAGCCAAACAAGTAGTCCCATGCTAACGCAAGAGCGCGGCCCCGCATGTGCAAGGCCGCGCTCACTTAGGTATTTACAATCTTTCGACGAACGGGGTTACTTACTCCTCGTCGTCCTCGCCATCGTCCTCATCCTCAAGATGATCGAGCAGGTAGCGAAGACCCTCGCTGACCTCGTTAACGGGCACCTTGGCAACGTAGCGTGCATCGACGGCGGGCCTCATGATAACACCCTCGCCCGAAGGCACGCGCATGCTCTCGAGCTCATCCTCATCAGTGCAGGCGATATCACCGGCAGTCATACGCTGTCCGGTCAACAGGAAGGTCAGACGGCAGGCGGCATCGATGGAAATCGAGGCGATGCGATCGAGATAGCGCGATACCATGATGGCGCGGCGCAGGTCGTCATAGTTGCTGTCGTCGTCCATAAAATCGCCCGTGTCCATGCGGTTAAAGGTGCGGAAGAACTTCTCGTAGGCGGCGTGCACTGGCTCGTCCTCGACGGCCAAGTTGCAGATGATGGACATGTCGTTGGTGACGAGCGCGGAAAGCGAAGAGCCCAGCACCTGGTAGACGGCCTCAGCCTCGGCCTCGACCGTGCCGACAAGCTCCTTGGGCAGCGAGATGTCGGCCTTGATCATATGACGCGTGGCGCGGCAAATCTGGCGAACCTTATCGGTCATGCGCTGCAGGTTAAAGTCGACGTAGATGATCGTCTGCAGCAAGCGGAAGTCGGAGGCGACCGGTGACTGCGTGGCAATCAGGTTGTAGCAGACGGCCTCCAGGTTGGCGCAGCGTGCGTCAATCGAAAGCGTGCGCTTCTTGGTCTTGGTGGCGAGCTTGCGGTCGTCGGTAACATAGGCCCTCACGGCATCGTGGAGGGCCAGATCGACGGCCTCGTAGATGCTCAGCATCTCGTGGCGGGCCTCGATGAGCTGACGGGAAAACAGTTTGCGCATGGTTCACTCCAATCAGTTGGGTGCGGTCATGCCGCCCGCACAGTGAATACGCACCGGACCAGGTCCGATCGGCTTGGGACTAGTCGCACCGATCAGCCAAAGCGGCCGGTGATATAGTCTTCCGTCCGCGAGTCCACCGGGCTGGTGAAGATCGCGTCGGTTTGACCATACTCGATGAGCGTAGCGGGCTCGCCGGCAACTTCCTGCAAGAAGAATGCGGTGTAGTCGCTAATGCGAGCTGCCTGCTGCATTGAATGCGTGACGATGATGATCGTCATCTCGGGCGCCAGCTCGGCCATCAAATCCTCGACCTTAGAGACGGACGTGGGGTCGATGGCGGAGCAGGGCTCGTCCATCAGAAGGACATCGGGTTGCACCGCAAGCACGCGCGCGATGCACAGACGCTGCTGCTGACCGCCCGAGAGCGCCAAACCATCCTTGTTGAGCTGATTGGATACCTCTTTCCAGAGGTTGGCGCGCTTGAGCGATTCTTCCACGATGTCATCGAGGTCACTTTTGCTAGTCACGCCCTGCAGACGAGGGCCAAAGGCGACATTCTCGTAGATGGATTTGGGAAACGGATTGGGCTGCTGAAAGATCATGCCCACGCGGCGACGGAGGTCGACCGGGTCGACACCCTCGGCATAGATATCGTTGCCGTCGAGCGTCATGGTGCCCTCGACGCGCGTACCCTCGATCAGGTCATTCATGCGGTTGATGCAGCGCAAAAACGTCGACTTGCCGCAGCCCGAAGGGCCAATGAAGGAGGTGATGGCGTTTTTGGCGATGTTGAGGTCAAGCCCCGTCAGCGCATGAAAGTCACCGTACCAAAAGTTGAAATCCTTGGCCGTAATGGCCGCTTGCTCCAACGCGGGAGCGGACTGATAAACGGACATGGAACTCCTTAACTAGCGACGCTTACGCGACAGGAAGCGCGCAAACAGGTTGAAGGCCAAAATGATCACCATCAGCAAGAGCGCAGTGCCGTAGGCTGCGTTCATGTTGATGCCGTCGTTGGCAAGCAGGTACAGGTGAACGGTCATGGGACGACCGGAATCGAGCGGCGAAATAGGTAGATTGATGGCCTGGCCCATGGTGTAGAGCACCACGGCGGTCTCGCCGATGGCACGGCCGATGGCAAGGACGATGCCCGTGGCAATGCGGCCAAAGGCCGAAGGAAGCACGATCCTGGAGACGACCTGCCACTTGGTAGCGCCCAGGCCGTACGCGCCCCAACGGATATAGCGCGGAACGGCGCGAATGGCTTCTTCGGTGGTGCGCATGACGATGGGAAGCATCAAGAGCGCGAGCGCCAGAGCGGCCGAGACCATCGAAAGGCCCAGGCCCATAGCCTCGACAAACAAGGCGTAGCCAAACAGGCCCATAACGATGGAGGGCACCGAGGCCAAAGCGTCAGCAGCGTAGCGAATGAGCTCGACGACCTTGCCCTGCTTGGCGTACTCGGCCAGATAGACGGCTGCCAGCACAGCGATCGGCGTGCAGATAAGCATGGCGAGCGCCGTCACGTAGACGGTCGAGACGATCGTGGGCCAAATTCCGCCCTCGGCGTTGACGCCCTGGGGCCAACCGAAGATAAAGTCGAGCGAGATGTGTGGCAGGCCGTTGATGACCACGTAGGCGATGATAGCGACCAGCACCAGCGTGGTGATGTAGGCAGCGGCACGAAACACGCCAAGCATGATCTTGTTGGACAGGTCCTTGTTGATGCGGCCCTTCTTGCCGTGGGAAAGGGCACGCTTGATGCGCTCGCGCGACGAGGTCGTATCGACCGTCGTGTCAACGGAATCGGACATAGCCTACCCCCTCTTCTTCTTGGAAATCAGACGGACGATACCCACCAGCGTGGCGGAGATGATAAACAGGACCACACCCATGCCGAACAGCGCCGAGCGGTGCAGACCCGAGGAATAGCTCATGTCGAGCGCAATCTGGCTCGTGAGCGTCGAGATGGGGCTCGCAATGCTGTCGGGAATAACCGGGGCGTTACCTACGACCATGAGCACGGCCATGGTCTCGCCGATGGCACGGCCCATACCCAGCACGATGGCATCAACGATACCCAGCTTCGCGGCAGGTAGCACGACCTTATAGATGGTCTGCCACTTTGTGGCGCCCATGGCATACGATGCCTCGCGAATGCCCATGGGAATGGAATTGAGAGCATCGATGGTGAGCGTGGTGATGGTAGGGACGATCATGATGGCGAGCACAAACCACGCCGTCAGCGCACCAAAACCAAGGCCGCCGGTCAGTTGTGCGATAAACGGGCGGATGATGATCATGCCAAAGAAGCCGTAGATGATGGAGGGTATGCCCGCCAGCAGGTCAACGGCGGGGCTGATGAGCTTGCGCACGCGCTTGCTGGCAATCTCGACCAGGTAAACGGCCGTACCCACGCCCAGCGGCACGCCCATGGCGAGCGCACCGACGGTCACCAGACCCGAGCCGGCAAGCAGCGACAAGATGCCGTAGTGGCCCTCGGAAGGCGCCCACGTAAAGCTAAAGAAGTCAGCCAGACCGATGTCAGTAAAGACGGGCAGCGCCGAGTACGTGGTAAAGACAAAAATCAGGATGACGGTAACGACCGCCAAGAAGGCGCAGGCAAAGAAGATCCACTGCAGCGCCTTCTCCTTGATATAGGTACTGCGCGATACGAGCGCCAGCTCGCGCTTCTTGGGCGTCTGAACATTCTGCTCAGTCTGGGAGTTTTCCTGTGCTTCCATGCTACTCACTCCCCTTCTCGTCGTTGGTGACGGGAATAAAGCCCGCCTCGCGAATCTGCTTGTCCATCTTTTCGGACGTCACGTAGTCGATGTAATCCTGCGCCTGCTGCGAAGGCGCACCCTTCACAAAGAAGTAAAGGTCGCGCGAGATGGGATAGCCGCCACTCGCGACCGTCTTCTCGGACGCCTCAACATGATTGACCGAGACGGCCTTGACCGAGGTCTTGGCGTTGAGGCTATCGACGAAGCCCAGCGAAATGTAGCCGATGGCCCCACGCGAACGAGATACCACGTCGCGCACCTGGCCCGTACCCGAAAGAACAGCCGAGCGGCGATCGAACGGCGTGCCATCCATCACGATGGTACGGAAGGCCTCGCGCGTACCGGACGCCTCGTCTCGGTTGATGACCTGAATCCTCAGGTCCTCGCCACCGACCTCTTTCCAATTGGTAATCTTGCCGGCGTAGATATCGCGGAGCTGCTCGGTCGAGAGGTTATCGACGGGGTTGTCGTCGTTCACGATGACCGCAATACCGTCGTGGGCAATGACGATGGGAGTCAGGCCCAGATCCTGTTCGTCGGCATTGAGTCCACGGGAGGAGCTGGCGATATCGGCCGTTCCGGCGCTGACGGCCTCGATCCCAGCGGAAGAACCCAAACCGGAAACGAGCACGTCGATGCCGGTCTCCTCCTTAAAGCCCTCGGCCGCAATCTCGGCGATAGGAAGGCAGGTCGTGGAGCCGGCCACGGTAATGGAAGAGGTAGAAGATCCCGAAGAACAGGCGCACAGCGTAAGCGTAAGCACAGCGGCGCTCAGGACCGATACGATCTTTCTCATAGCATCACGCCGATCGCAGCATGGCGCCCACAGGTGCCGTCCTCGTTACGGTAGGAATAAAAGCGGTCGTTCTGACGCACGGTCGAAAGCTGGGTATCCACGATATTATCCGCGTCGACACCGACATCTACCAGCGCCTCGCGAATGGCAGCGGAAAGATCAAGCATGCGAGAGGTATTCGCATCGATGCAAGAGAACTCGGCGGCAAAGCGATCCATGAGTTCCTGGGATACCTCATATTCGTCACCCAAGATATGGGGGCCGATATAGGCGGAAACGTCGCTCGCATCGCAACCGGCAGCATCGCAAAGCGCCTGGCACGCCTTGGCGGAAATACGTGCAATCGTGCCCTTCCAACCGGAGTGCACCACGGCAAATCCGCCGGGGGCCACCAGCACCACGGGAACGCAGTCGGCAAAGCAGAGCAGCACGGGCACGTTATACGCCGTGCAGACGATGGCATCACAGCCCTCGGCAATCTGCTCGCGAACGTCCTCAAGGTCATCGGCGCCGTTCGAGGTCACCGCAACGATATGATCACCATGGACCTGATTGGGAACGAGCAGGTTGTGCTCGCACTCGGCGGCACCCATAGCCTCGAGCGCACGACGACGATTTTCTTGAACAGCAAAGGGGTCATCGCCAACATGCGAGCCCAAGTTGAGTGAGGAGTACGCATCTTCGGAAACGCCACCGGCGCGCTCGGTGAAGGCAAAGCGAACATCGGATGTCGCGCCCTCCACCAACGTAACTCCATCATGGTCGACACGCGAAACTTTGTCCGCACGTGCTGCCATACTAAAGCCTCCTAATAACACAAGTACCGCGGCATCGCCGCTACAGCCCGCGTTTATACGGCTGTCATACTTCTCTAAAAGGATACCTGCTGCGCTGGAGGCAATCGTAAAGGGAACGTAAAGAGATTGGAGGTTCTAGTTTACAAAGTCGAAATAAAAAGGGCGCGTCCATGCGGACACGCCCCTGCGCACAACAATGCAAAGAACGACTTAGAAGCTACCGCGCTTCAGGAAGTCGGGAAGCTCGAACTGATCGTTGCCGAAGTTAGGAAGCTCAGTGCCACCGACGTTGCGGGTCGGAGCGGCCTGAGCCGGGCTCGTGGCAGGAGCGGTGCGCTGCGGCTCAGCGGAGGCAGCGGCCTTGCTCTGAGACTGCTGAGCAGCAAAGAGCTCGTCCTGACGGTTGACGTTGGAGTCGGAGAAGCCCGTAGCGATGACGGTGATACGCACCTGATCGCCCAGGGACTCGTCGACAACGGTACCGAAGATGATGTTGGCCTCGGGGTCGACGGCGTTGGCGACAACGTCGGCGGCGTCGCTGATTTCCTGGATGCCCAGGTCCTTGGAACCGGCGATGGAGAGCAGCACGCGCGTGGCGCCATCGATGGAGCTCTCGAGCAGCGGGCTGGAGATGGCCTGCTGGGCAGCGTCGACGGCACGGGTGTCCCCAGAAGAGGTACCGATACCCATCATGGCGGTACCGGCCTGCTTCATGATGGTCTTAACATCGGCGAAGTCCAGGTTGATGATACCGGGGACGGTGATGAGGTCGGTGATGCCCTGGGTGCCCTGGGAAAGGACGCCATCGGCAATCGCGAAGGCCTCGAGCATGGTGGTCTTCTTCTCGGCGATGTCGAGCAGCTTATCGTTAGGGATGACGATCATGGTGTCGACGCAATCGGAGAGGGTCTTAATGCCCTCCTCGGCGCTCTTCTTGCGCTTGCGGCCCTCGAAGGTGAAGGGCTTGGTCACGACGGCGACGGTCAGCGCACCGACCTCGTTCATCGCGATATCGGCAACGATGGGAGCAGCGCCGGTACCGGTGCCACCGCCCTCGCCGCAGGTGATGAACACCATGTCGGCACCAGCGAGCGCCTCGGCAATGTCGTCGCGGGACTCATCGGCAGCCTTGCGGCCAACCTCGGGGTTGGCGCCGGCGCCCAGGCCGCGGGTAAGGTCGGTGCCGATGTGCACCTTGATATCGGCATCAGAGATCGCGAGTGCCTGAGCATCGGTGTTGATGGCAACAAACTCGACGCCGCGGATGCCCTCTTCGATCATTCGATTGACCGCGTTGGTACCGCCGCCGCCGACGCCGACCACCTTAATGACGGCAAGGTAGTTGTTGATCTCTGTCTCGTGCATGTCGGTCCTCCGAACAAAGGTTATAGCCATAGCATGGGTCGACCCCTGCGCACATTAACCTTCAGGTTGAAAGTAAATGCAAAGGTAAACCGTATTATGTTTGCACATTATGAACGTATCAGTCAAATAATTGACCGTGAAAACCAAACAAACCAGATAAACGGCGTGGTATGGCCCCTCAACAAAGCATCAACCAGCGCTACGAGGTCGGAGCGTTCCTAAATGTATAGTTACCCGGAGAGCGCACATTGATATACGTTACGCCCTCTACCTGCGAAAGCAGCTTGGTGACTACGCGCTCCTTCTTGACGATATCGTTCGAATCGCCCAGCGACACCTCAATGCCGTTATTGAGGTTTGCCGAGATGGCTTCGACCGAAGGCGTGGAAATATCCTTGACTTGTCCCAAGAACTCGCTCGAAAAACCACGCACATAATCCAAGCCAGCCTTAACGGCCTTGGAGCTCACTGCCTGGCCGGAAACCGGAGCGACATCCGCCGAGACATCAGTCAACAACACCGCGCCATAGTGCTTAGCGAGCGCCAGCGCGGCATCAATGCCGGTCAGGGTATTTGAGCCCTGCCCCGTCGTGATGACGTTGCCCTGGTCATCCACTTCGACCGACGTCGACAGCGGGGCGATCCAGGTGTCATCATCCCCGATGGCCCAGGCAAGGTCATCGGAGCTGATATAGGCAATTGCAATGACCTTGCGCTCCATCGGCGTAATGATGAGCGTATGTGGGAACTGACGCTGGACATCCACGCCCGAGACCCACGGGTTCTGCTTGAGGTCCTCGGTAATCTGGTCGGGATCGACGTTAAAAAGCGACGTTCCCTCGGGCAAATCGATCAGCTGGATAGCATCGTGCTTCGTCACATGCTCGCTGCCTTGAATCTGAATATCAGTGGCGGTAAACAATCCAGAGTTAATCACCACGATAGCAACGACGACGAGCACGGCCAAGACGGCCAAAACGCCGCCCACGATTTTGCCTTTGCCTGTAACGACAGAAGCGGCGTCTGATGTTTTATTTGCCATCGCCCTAAGTAAAGACAACGGGTTGACGCCTTTTTTACCCGAAGGCTTCTTGGCGGTAGCCGGCACCGATGTCAGCGAGCGCGGTTTCGATGCGCCCAGCGTGCGACTCGGACGCGCCGCCTTAGTTCCTGTCGAGGGCTTAGGAGTTGCCATAGGACGGGCAGGCTTGGCGCCCATAACAGGCTTTGACGTCACCGAGGGACGCGAGGACTTTTTTGCGGCCGGACGATTACCGAGCTGCGAGCCGACAACCGGACGACTGGTCTGTCGAGCATGCCCGACAGGCTTAGAGTGCGCGACGATATTGCGTTGAGGTTTGGCAGGCGCGCCGGAACGCCCTCCGGCGCGGCGGAAGGTGGGTTTCGATGCTCTAGAAGCCGAGGAATTTAACTTCCGGTCTGAGCTCGATGCCATACGCCTCCCTCACCTTTCCGTGCACATGTCTGATAACCGCGGCAACGTCATCGGCCGAGGCAGTTCCGTTATTAACGATAAAATTAGCGTGAACGGGCGAAACTTCCGCGCCGCCAATCGAAAAACCCTTTAATCCACAATCCTCGATAAGCTTGCCCACGCTCGCATCGGGCGGGTTGCGAAAGACCGACCCGCAGGATGCGCGACCCATGGGCTGTGTACGCTTGCGCCTCGTCAGGTACCGCTCCATGCGCTCGCGAATGTCGGCCTTGGGCGCCGGTTTAAGCTTGAGCACGCACTCGAGGATGATCTCATTGCGGGGAAGGCTACATTCGCGGTAGCCCCAAGTGATCTCGGACCCCGCATAATGTTTGATACCGGATGCCGGGTCAAACGTTACGACATCCTCAACCAGCGAGCCAATCCACTCGGTCCGTGTGCCGGCATTCATAGATATCGCACCGCCAACCGAACCAGGGATGCCAACGGCAAACTCAAGGCCCGAGAGGCTACGCGACAGGGCATCGTTGACCAGGCGCGCAAACATCACGCCCGCACCGACCGTCAGCGTACAACCGTCATCGGCAACAACCGTGCGCTGAAACTCACGTCCGAGCGAAATGACGGCGCCGCGATAACCGCCATCGGCAACCAGCAGATTGGAGCCCTTGCCGATGATGACCCACGGCACCTGCTCGCGATCGAGCACCGCCACGGCGCGGCGGAGGGCATGATAGCTATGGCACGTCACAAAGAGGTCGGCCTTGCCGCCGATACGATAGCTCGTATGACGCGCAAGGCGCTCGTCCTCGATCACATCCGTGTCGATCATGCCCGAGAGCGCCATGACGGCGTTAAACAGACCCATTAGACTTAAGCGTCTTTCTTGGCAGTCAGATACTCAATGAACTCGGGACCGACGGTCGTAACGTCACCGGCACCCATAGTGAGCAGCAGGTCGCCCTCGCCCACCATCTGCTCGAGCTCCTGATTGAGCTCAAGACGGCTGGAGCAGTACACGACCTCCTTGCCAGGATGCTTGGCGCGCACGGTATCGGCGAGCATCTTAGAGGTGACACCCGGAATGGGCATCTCGCCAGCCGAGAACACATCAATCAGCAGCAGTTTATCGGCATTGGCAAATGCATCGGCAAAGTCGTCGCACAGGGCCTGCAGGCGCGAATAGCGGTGCGGCTGGAACACGACGTCGACGTGCTTGTAGCCCAGCGACGAAGCAGCAGCAAGCGTCGCCTTGATCTCGGTGGGGTGATGGCCGTAATCATCGACCACGGTGATGCCATCGATATCGCCCACGTGGGTAAAGCGACGGCGGACGCCCTCAAAGCTCGAGAGCGCCTTGGCGGCGGCGTCGATGTCAAGGCCCAGGACATGGGCGACGGTGAGCACCGCCGTGGCGTTGAGCATGTTGTGGCGACCGGGATTGCTCTTGATCTCCACAGCGTGCTCAGTGCCGTCCTCAAAGCGAACGATAAAATCGCTCTGGATGCCCTTGACATCCGGGTGCATGCAGACGATGTCGTTGCTCTCGGCAAAGCCGTAGGAAAGCACGTGACGACCCGTCGACTTGGCGAGCTCGACCAGATGCGGGTCCTCACCGCAGACGATGACGGTGCCGTCCTCGCCCACCAGGCTCATGAATTTGGCGAAAGTTGCCTCGATCTCCTCGATACCCGAGTAGTGATCGAGGTGGTCGGCCTCGACGTTGGTCACGATGACCACGTTGGGGTTCAGGAACAGGAAGGAGCTGTCGGACTCGTCGGCCTCAACGACAAAGTAGTCGCCCGAGCCGTTCTTGCCGTTCGTGTCATAGCCCTCGACGATGCCACCGATCAAGAAGCTCGGATCCAGACCCATGCGGTCGAGCATGGTGGCGCACATCGAAGACGTGGTGGTCTTGCCATGCGTGCCGGCAACAGCGACGGTGGTGTAGCCGTGGCCCAAAGCAGAGAGCATCTTGGCACGGGGCCACACGGGAATACCAAGCTCGCGAGCGCGCACGAGTTCAGGGTTGGACTCCGGAATAGCGGTGGAGACAACAACCACGTCGGGCTTGACCTCGTCGATCGTGGCGGCCTCATGGCCCACATGCACCTTCACACCAGCGCGGGTAAGCTGGCGGATATAACGTGACGTCTTAAGGTCGGAGCCGGTAACGGCATAACCGCGCTCGTGAAGAACGAGGGCGATGCCGCTCATGCCGGCGCCGCCGATACCGATAAAGTGGGCGCTCTTAAACTCGGGCGCGGAGGTTGCAGTCTGGGAATCAGCCATGTGCTCGTGTACTCCTTGCGTAAACACTGCCTGTAACCCGTTAACTGTACCGCACCTACCGCATCAGCGCGAGGGCGACCGACGATATCCCGTCTAACTAACGCAAACCCTCTACCGCATCCGCCAGAAGAGCGGCGGCCCTATCCTGAGCCAGACCACGCGCCGCCTGACGCATGGCGTCGCGCGCCGCCGCGTCATCGACCAGGTGCAGCAGTTCATCGGCAAAGGCAGAACCGTCGATATCGGCATCGGCGCAGAGCACGCCGGCCCCAGCGTCGACCAGATAACGGGCATTGGTGGTTTGGTGGTCGGCCGTCGCATGCGGGTACGGCACGAGCACCGAAGGCACGGCGAGTGCAGCGATCTCGGCCACGCTCGATGCGCCCGAACGCGAGAGCACCAAATCGGCAGCAGCCAGCATATCGCCCATGTTGTCGATGTAAGGCTGGACGCGGTAACGCTTCGCCTCCTCGGGCGTCAGCGCCAAAGCGCGCTCGGTCTCCTCAAAGCCGTCGGCACCCGTCGAATGCAACACATAGAGGTTCTTGCGCGAAAGCAGCTCGTTTTTGAGCGAAGCCACACGCTCGTTGAGGTGCTGGGCGCCAAGTGAACCGCCAAAGACGAGCAGCAGCGTAGCGTCCTCGGGAACGCCAAGTGCCTTGCGGCCGCGAGCGCGATCGCCCTCGATCACCGAGCGACGTACGGGGTTGCCGGTCATGAGCACGTGGTCAGGGTCACCTTCGCGCTCAAAGACCGAACGCGCTGCCGGCACCGAGATGCACACGCGAGCGGCGTGGGAATTCATCATCTTGTTGGCCAGGCCCGGAACAGAGTTCTGCTCATGCAGCAGATACGGAACGCCTGCGCCCTCGCACCACCCCAGCAGCGGAACCTCGACATAGGCACCAAAACCAATGGCGGCATCGGGCTTGCCGACCTTTGAGAAATGATTGGCGAGCGCACGCTTGGCCTTATTGACACGCCACAGCGAGGTCAGCGCCGTCCAAGGACGGGAGCGGTCGAAGCCCGTGACCGTAATGGGCACAAAATCAAACCCAGCCTCGGGGACCAGACGACCCTCGAGCTTGCGCGACTGGCCCACGAACACAACGTGGTGGCCACGGTCACGCAGCTCTTCGGCCAAGGCGAGCGCGGGGTTGATGTGTCCTGCCGTACCGCCGGCTGCAATAGCAACGGTCATCTTATCGGTCATGGTAGTCCCTTCGTACACGCGGTCCCTGGTCGTCGGTGCGCAAGCGCGCCGACGGGTCCGAGTTCAAATCGATTCGATTATATCCGCCGCCCGCGTTGCGAGGGCTGGGGCGCTGAGGACGACCTTGCGGCGCCGTTCGCTGACGCGGGCGGGCTGCCGGCTCGGTCGCAGAGCCATCCAGGACGGTAAAACCGTTACGCGAAGAACGCTCGCCGCGCACGTGGGGCACGCCGGCGGTACTCTCATCCATAACGGCAAAGCTCTCACGTCGGCGGTCATACTCATCGCGGCGGGCGCTCTCGTACGAAACGCGCAGGATCAACCCGGCAAGCATGAGCGACACAATAATCGACGAACCGCCGTAGCTAATAAACGGCAACGGTTTGCCCGTCATGGGAAACACGTTGAGGATGCCCAGCGCGTTAATCAAAAACTGCACCGCGAGAATGACCGCGGAGCCAGACGCCATGAGCGCGCCCCGACGATCGGTCGCCTGCTCGGCAATGCGAAACGCCGAGTAGATCAGCATCGCAAACACCAAGAAGAACAGCACGGTTCCAACAAAGCCGACTTCCTCGCCAATGATAGCCAGGATGTAGTCATTGTGCGCCTCGGGCAGATACGAGTACTTCATGGTTGAGTTGCCGATGCCACGGCCGAACAGACCGCCCGAGGCAAAGGCCATGATGGCAAGCGTGGCCTGATAGCCGTCACCATACTCGTCGGCCCAAGGGTTCAAGGCAACCTGAATACGCACCATACGGTACGGCTCTGCGACAAGCGCAATCACGATCACGAGAATGCCGAAGATTAGCACGCCGATGATAAATCTGGGGTCGAGACCCGCAAACAACGCCATGCACATGAGGGTCAACAGGATGATCAGGACAGTACCGAAATCGGGCTGGATAAAGATCAGAAAGAGCGAAATGCCCAGGTAAATGCCTATCTTGCGAAGGAATTCGTTGATGTTGCCACCGGGCGAAAAAAAGCGATCAAGCATGATAGCCGAATACGCAATGGCAAATGGCTTTAAAAACTCGGAAGGCTGGAACTGAATGCCGGCGATGTTGAGCCAGCGCGTGGCGCCACGGCTGCCGCTGCCCACCAAGAACACCAGAAACAGTAGCCCTATCATGCCTATGAGGAAGATCCTGAGCACATCCTCCCCAAACCAGCTGTCCGGCAAAACGCGCACGATGGCAATCAACGCCAGAACACCAACCACGGCAAAAGCGGCCTGTCGACCCAGAAAAAACGTCGCCGAGCCATTCTCGTGCAGCGCCTCGACCGAAGACGCCGAGTACACCATCAGCAGGCCAAAGCATACCAAGGTAAACAAGCAGGCCATGAATATCAAACGGGGGCGCATGATACGGGCGGGAACGCCGGCAATATAGCGTTCGCTAAACGACTGCCCGCCGCGGCTGGAACGCGGTGTGGTGCGACGTGAGGAAGCACGGTCCGAGTCGGGCCTCCTCATACCTTGTCGGGGGCTCTCCTCTCTCACCGCAACCCCTATTCCATTTGTGATTTCGCTGCAGCGGCAAGCTGGGCCACGTAGTCCTTAAACACGCGGCCGCGCTCCTCATAGCCCGAGAACTCATCGAACGAAGAGCAGGCAGGAGAAAGTAAGATCACGTCACCACGGCTCGACAGCGAACGGGCGACGTCCACGGCGTCGCGTAGGTCATCCGCCTGGGCGATATCCACATCGCCATCGACATCGGCCTCGTCCATAGCGGCGGTGAAGCGCTCGCGCGCATCGCCAAAGCAGACGACCGAGCGCACGTTGTCCATAACGACGCGCGCGAAGTCCGTGAGCGGCGTGCCCTTATCGTGGCCGCCGAGCAGCAAGATCACGTCGTCATCGGGAAATGCCGTCAGCGCCTTCTCGACCGCATCGGTGTTGGTCGCCTTGGAATCGTTGACGTAGCGCACGCCGTCAATCTCGCCACACGGCTCCACGCGGTGCTCGAGCGGCTGGAACGAGGCCAGACCGCGGCAGACACCATCGACATCGGCACCGACTGCCAAGGCAGCCGTGGCGGCGCACAGGGCATTGATAACATTGTGATGGCCCGAGATCTTGAGCTCGGATGTAGCGATGAGCGGGGTCTCGACGCCCTTCAGACGCACGATCATCTTGCCGTCGCGCACAAAGGCGGCGTCTGCACCCTCGGGCTCGTCAAAAGCGACCTTGCAGATGCGGCGGCCCGGCATGTAGATGTACTCATCGAACTCATGGATGCCGGCGTCTTCGACGTCGACAACCACCAGATCGTCATCGACCATATTGTCAAACAGTTTGATCTTGGCAAGCGCATAGTTCTTATGGCTCTTATGCCAGCCCAAGTGGTCGGGAGTGATGTTGAGCAGCACCGCCACGCGGGGGTGGAGCTCGGTTGTCGTAGCAATCTGATAGCTCGAGAGCTCAGCCACAAACCACTCGTTGTGGGCTCGGCCGTCAATCTCGTTGACCGGCGGCTCGCCGATGTTGCCGACAGCCACGCTGGCCTCGCCGGCAGCCTTGAGCAGATAATCAATCAGCGACGTGGTGGTCGTCTTGCCGTTGGTGCCCGTGATGGCAATCCACTTATCGGGCGACAGACGATAGGCAAACTCGGGCTCACCCATAATCTGGGCGGCATGCTCGCGCCCGGCCTTAAAGAAGCCCGAGAACTCCGAGATGCCCGGGCACGTCACGCATACGTCATAGGCACCCTCGACCTGTTCGGTCCCATAGACAAACGACGCACCAGCAGCCTCGAGCGCACGCGTAGCGTCATTGGGCTCAGAGGTGCCGCCGCCATACACGGTAACGGCGCTTACGCGCTCGGGATGTGCCAGCGCCCAGCGGGCGACATCGAGACCGGATTTGCCCTGACCCAAAACGAGCAGGCTAAAGACATCAGCAAGAGGCATGAAAGACCACTATCCCAACTGGAAGAACAGAGCAAGGCCAACGGCACCAAAGGCCGCAGCGATCATCCAAAAACGGATGACGACCTTGGTCTCGGCCCAGCCCTTCTTTTCGAAATGATGATGGATGGGCGCCATAAGGAAGACGCGCTTGTGCGTAAAGTGGAAGTAGACAACCTGAATCATGACCGACAGGGTCTCAACGATAAACAGGCCGCCGATGATGAGGGAGACGACCTCGGTGTTGGTCATGATGGACGTGCAGGCAAACGCGGCGCCCAGGGCAAGCGAGCCGGTATCGCCCATAAAGATGCTCGCCGGATAGCAGTTGAACCACAGAAAGCCCAAGCAGGCACCGGCACACGCGGTGCAGAAGATGGACAGGTTCACGTCTCCGTGCAAAAACGCCATGGCAGCCATGGCGAGCATGGCAATCATGGAGGTGCCGCCAGCAAGACCGTCAAGGCCATCGGTCAGGTTCACGGCATTAGAAAGACCGGCGATCATCAGCCAGCAAAAGACAATGTAGAGCCACGGGAACGAAAGGCCGCAGATGGTGGTCGAAAGAACACCGAGGTCAATCGTCAGGCCGCCGGGAAAACGAATCTCGGGGGCGACGCCGCACCAATTGACGGCGAGCACCGTAAAGGTGACACAGATAATGGTTAGGCCGATCATCTTGGCATGGGGCGTCAGACCGAGCGAGCGCCCATGCGTAACGGAGGTCAGGTCGTCGATCAGGCCCAGCACGCCGGTCGCCAGCGTGGCGAGCAGCACGAGCACGAGCTCGGTGGCGAGCTTGCCCATCAGCAGGCAGGTCAGCGAGATCGCGACGAGGATGACAACGCCACCCATGGTGGGCGTTCCCTGCTTAACCAAATGACGCTTGGGGCCGTCGGCACGAACCTGCTGGCCGATGCCCTCGACCTTGAGTAGCTTGATCCACCACGGCATGAGCAGCAGCGCAATGGCAGCGGCGATGCCAAGCCCCAAAAAAGCCTGATACGTTGGATACGAGGGATTGCCGAACATGGGCTAGCACACACCTTCCACAAAGCGGTCGAGCTCAACAAAGCGGGAACCCTTGACCAGTACAACATCATGTTTTTCAAGCGCGCCGCCCATGCGGTCGAGCACCTGCTGATAATCGGAGAACACCTGGATGCGGTCCTCGTCCATGCCCATCATGCGCGCGGCATCGGCCATAAGC
Source organism: uncultured bacterium (assembly GCA_905215755.1). Lineage (GTDB taxonomy): Bacteria > Actinomycetota > Coriobacteriia > Coriobacteriales > Coriobacteriaceae > Collinsella. The sequence goes on along the minus strand of CAJMRE010000001.1, from coordinate 101,972 downwards.
TGGGCCAGCTCACCACCCACGCACGCCAGCATGTCGAGCTTCTTGGCGGCGGCATAGGCGCCCACGAGCTCATGCATGCGAGGAGCCTCATCGCCCATCTCGCCCATCTCGCCCAGGATCGCCATGCGAGACCCCGTGCACGAAAGCGAGCACAGTAGATCGAGGCCAGCAGCCATGGATTCGGCACTGGCGTTATAGGAATCGTCGATGACGCGGGCACCGCTCTTGGCGCGCTTGATCTCCTGGCGGTGACCGGTGATCGTGAGGCCCCTAAAGGCAGCATCGATCTGCTCGGGCGTCACGCCCAGGCGATAGGAAACCGCGGCGGCCTTAACGGCATTAGGAACGGACTGCACGCCGGGGATGGCAAGCATGGTATCGATCGTCTCACCCTGGCCAAAATCGAGCGTAAAGACCGGACGTCCCTCGTCATCAACACGAATGTCGCGGGCACGGACCTCATCGTCGTCCGAGACGCCGGCCAGCATAACGTCGATACCAGCAGGCTGGGCGAACGTATCGCGAATGAACGGCGTAAAGTCGTCCTCACCGCCCAAAACCAGCAGCGGCAAGAAGTCGCCGGCGGCGCACATACCCTGGACAATCTCGGCCTTAGCGCGGGCGATGTTCTCGCGGCTGCCCAAAATGCCGATGTGAGAGGTACCAATCTTGCTCACGATTGCAAGGTTGGGATTGGCGGACTTGGACAGGCGCTCAATCTCGTGGAAATGGTTCATGCCCATCTCGAGCACCAGGACCTCGGTATCGGCCGGAGCGGAAAGCACCGTGAGCGGCATGCCGATCAGGTTATTGAAATTGCCCTTGGTGGCCCAGACACGATAGCGCTTGGCGAGCACGGCGGCGAGCACGTCCTTGGTCGTCGTCTTGCCGATGGAACCGGTAATGCCAACGACCAGGCAGCCAAGCTCCAGGCGATACGTGTGCGCCAAACGCAGCAGAAACTCCTCGGGATCATCGGTCAGCAGGATGGCGCACCCCTTGTCCTGCGCCAGCGAGACCAGCTCGGCCTCGGGCTCACGCGTCATCACGACGGCGCCGGCACCCGACTGGACGGCACGGGAAGCAAAATCATTGCCGTCGACGTTTTCACCGGGAAAGGCGACGAAAATCGTCCCTTCCTCGACCTGGCGCGAGTCGATAACGCACCCGCGGCATACCCGATCGGCTTCTCCCGTCACGGTTCGGGCCCCTGTTGCGGCCGCGAGGTTGTTGACGGCGATCTCTATCATTGCAGCTCCCCTGTAAACCTAATAATGCTATCGGCGTATTGTATCCCAGCGCCGCACATGCGTGGTGCAGGGCATGTGAACACCCTCATATGGGACAACAAACCACGCTCCAAAGATTGTAACCCCCTACTTCGTGTGCGGGATACCCAGCACGTCGAGCGCGTTGGCCATAATGGACTGGAACGGCACCGCAGCGGCATCTGAGCCGCTCGGCGTTCCGTCGAGCGTGATATAGCACAGCACCTTGGGCGATTGTGCCGGTGCAAAGCCCATAAAGGACGACATGTAGTTCTCCTTGAGGTAGCCGCCGTTCTCGTCGGCACGTTCGGCCGTACCGGTCTTACCCGCCACGTCATAGCCGTCAACCGCGCCGCCAACGCCCGTTCCCTCGGACACGACCGTCTGCATGCACGATGTCACCTGGGATGCGGCGTCCTCCGAAATCGCGCGCTCGCCTTCGCCCCAGTCCTTCTCGTCGCCTTTGCTGGACTTATAGAAGTGCGGTGTCATCATCACGCCGCCGTTGGCGATGCCGCCCACGGCGCGTGCGATCTCAATCGGCGAGACGGACAGCGCCTGTCCAAAGCTCATCGAGCCCAGCGTGGCGCCGTCATACTGGTCACGCTCCTTGACGATACCCAGGCTCTCGCCCGGAAAATCGACACCAGAGCTGTGACCGATGCCCCACTTGTCCACATAAGCGGCAAAGTCATCGGCACCGATCTTGCGCCCCACCAGGACAAAGCCCACGTTGGACGAACGGCGCATCATCTCGCGCACATCCATGGTCATGGCGTAGTCGCGCTTGTCGGCATCGGTGACGGTATCGTCGCCCACCTTGATGCTCGCCGGCACCTCAAACGACGTACTCGATCGCACGACGCCCAAGTCGAAGCCGGCGCCCGCCACGAGCGTCTTAAAGACCGAGCCGGGCTCGTAGGCGTCGGTGACCAGGCGCAAGTTCATATCCTCGGTCTTGGCGTTTTCCAGATTGGTCTGGTCGTAAGTCGGATACGAGCAGGCTGCCAAGATCTCGCCTGTCGTAGGATCGGTGACCAGCGCCGAGCCGTTCTTGGCCTTAGTCTTCTCAACTGCCTCTGCCAGGGCATCCTCGGCCGCACGCTGGATATTGACGTCGAGCGTCGTCACGATATCAACGCCGTCGACCGCAGCCACCTTTTTATAGGCACCGCCCGCGATATAGCTGCCGTCCCTCGCGCGCTCGCGTACGAGAGAACCGTTCGTGCCGGTCAGAAGCTTGTTGTATTGCTTTTCGAGACCCGTCAAGCCATCGTTGTCCACATTCACTACACCCAGCACCTGCGATGCCAGATTGCCGTATGGATATACGCGCTTCATGGCCTGCTCAAAAAGCACACCGGGCAGGTTCTTCTTCTCCAGCGTCGCAGCATCGTCTTCGTCCACCTGGCGCTTGATATACACCCAGGTTCCATCGGACTCAACGAGCTTGCGGCAGGTCTTTTTATCGATTCCAGTTGCCTTGACCAGCGCCGACACCGTCTTGTCAACGTCCTCGACAAGCTGCGGGTTCACGGCGATGTTGCGACATTCGACCGACGACGCCAGCACGTTACCGTTGCGGTCGTAGATGGTGCCACGTTTGGCATAGAGGGTCTGCGCAAGCAGGCGACGCGCATCGGCACGCTCGCGCAGTTTATCGGCTTCGGCAACCTGATAGTCGGCAAGGCGAAAGACGCCCAAGCCCAAGCCAAGCCCAATGAATCCCATGACGGCTTTGCGGCGAGGCAGAGGCGTGCCTGTGAGCCATTCGGTCGGCGAACTCTTGCGCGACCTGGTGTTATGCACTTGAGGGCCGCCCGAGCCGCGAAGTCGCGACGCCGGGTCGTTGCCACGGGACCGCCCGGCGTTGTAAGATTGCCGACCCGTTCCTTGATAACCAGAACGTCCCCGCGACGAGGGACGTCCAGAACCGCGGCCCCTATCGGAACCGCGGCGATAGTCATTTGTCATACTCAGCTACCGTCTTGCTACTGAGCGGTCGCGGTCGCGTTGGCGCCCGCGGCTGCATCCTGCGAAAAGTCAAGTGTAACGCTCTCGCTGGGCTCCACCATGCCATAAGCGCCCGCAAGGTCGCGAATGCGCGTGTCGGCGCCATAGACCGAATGCATGACCTCCAGGTCGGAGCTCTCATCGGTCGCCTTTTCGAGCGTGTTGGTAAGCTCGGCGTTGCTGTTGAGCACCTGGGCCGTAACGCCGGCGAGCGCCACGCGGGCGACGCCGATCGTCATGAAGATAGCCGCAATGATGCAAAACGTTTTAAGAACGCTCATGAAAACCGGGCTTACCGCCTGGTTTGCCTGACGGCCCGCGCCCGTGTAGACATCAAAGCGCGGCGTGCGCTGCTCACGGGGAGCAACGGGGGCCTGCGGCGTCTCACGATAGGCGGGCATGGCGTTCATATCATAGGCGAGTGCTGCGCTTGAAGTGTTGTAGCCCATGATATGCCGCCTCCCATCCCGAGTACGTTGGTAGTGTGTTTAAGCTTCGTTTATGGTGCGAGCGGGAGGTCCAATATCGCGCGGTCGCGCCTACAGACGCTGCGCCACGCGGATTTTGGCTGATCTCGCCCGAGGGTTGCGCTCAACCTCATCAGGCTGGGCAACCAGGGGTTTGCGGGTGATGACCTTGAGTATCGGCACGTTGCCGCACACGCACACCGGAATCTCCGGCGGACACGTGCACCCCTGGCTCATCTCCTTAAAGTGGTTCTTTACGATACGGTCCTCGAGCGAGTGATACGAGATGACGCAGATACGTCCGCCCGGGTTGAGCCACCTGGTGGCGGCATCAAGCCCTCGTTCGAGCACATCGAGCTCGTGATTGACCTCGATGCGAATGGCCTGGAAACTTTTCTTGGCCGGGTGTCCACCATGCCGACGAGCGGCAGCCGGGATACCCGCCTTGATGATCTCGACAAATTGGCCGGTGGTTTCGATCGGTTCTTGCTCGCGGCGGCGCACGATCTCGCGCGCGATCTGCGAGGCGAACTTCTCTTCGCCGTAGACGCGTAGAATCCGGGCGAGGTCGTGTTCGTTATAGGTGTTGATGACCTCAGCTGCGTTTAAGGTGTTATTACCCGGATCCATCCGCATGTCCAATGGGGCGTCCTCGTTATACGAAAAGCCCCTGCCAGGGATATCGAGTTGCGGCGACGAAACGCCCAAATCGAACAGGAAGCCATCGACCCCGGGCACCTCGGCCGAGCAAAGTAGCTCGTCCAAGTCGCCGAAGTTGCCCTTCAGCAGCTGGTGCGGAACGCCGGGAACCTCGCGGTCCAGACGGGCGCCAGCGGCCTCGAGGGCCATGTCGTCCTGATCGACGCCGAGCAAAAGGCCCGTCTCCCCCACCTGCGCGGCCATCTTTACCGAATGGCCGGCACCGCCAAGGGTGCAATCGCAGACAACGGAGCCGCTCTTTAGCCGCAGCGACTCAAGCACTTCGCCGAGCATGACAGGTTCATGCCGATATTCTTGTGTCAAGATCCCACGCTCCATCCGTTACCCGTGCCTTGCCCTTACGAGAAGAAGAGGTCCAGCAGGGCCTCATCGTCATCGTCCTCATCGGCCGCGGCGCGATCCCAAACCTCAAGGTGGTCGTAGTTGCCCACAACCGTGACCTCGCGGTCGAGGTTCGCCTGCTTGCGGAGAGACTCGGAAAGACCGATACGACCGGCGCTGTCCACGTCCATCGACGTGGTGCGCTTGTTGATCGCCCTCATGAGCTTCTGGTCATTAATGTCACGCGGGTTAAAACCCTCGTGGCCCTCACGACCCGCGAAGAGTCCTTCGACCCACTTATCGAAGGCCTCGGCAGAGAACACGTACAGAGCATCGACATCCAGGGCTTTGAACACGCGAACGTGCTCTCCAAGCTCCTCGCGAAGGGGTGCAGGCAGGGACAGACGACCTTTTGCATCGAGATTGCGCTCGTATGCACCAGTCATTCCCATGTGCGCCCTCCCCTCGGTTACTCAGATGGCACGTACGCGGGGAACCACCCCGCCTGTCGACGTCATCAATAATATGGGGAACCGCCCCATTTTTCAACATCTTTCCCCACCCCTTCCCCCACCCCACCCCACCACTCCACCCCCTATATGTTGCAAAACACCCCCGAGCATATGTTCGAAAACACAATATGTTGTGTTTACAGCAACGGCGGGATGCCACCTGTGGCACCCCGCCGTTCAACCTCAACCTTCAAGTTGACCTTGAGGCGATTTTGCGTCCCTTTATATGCCGTTCACATCGCCCCCAAACTCCCCCACCCAAGGCACGTGCGGCCCACCACCGCGATGCCAAGTGGCGAAAAATGGGACGGGCCCCAGATTGCCCATGCGCGCGCAAAAGCACGCCGTGGCAATCTGGGGCCCGTCCCCAAATACCTATAAATTTGCAGGTCAGCGATGAGTTAACGATGCGCCAGCGGGTGCGCCGCCAGATAGACCTCGGTCAGTTGCGTACGATCGACATGCGTGTAGACCTGCGTGGTCGATATATCGGCATGTCCCAAGATCTCCTGTAGCACACGGAGGTCTGCGCCGCCCGCAAGCATATGGGTAGCAAAGGAGTGACGCAGCGTGTGGGGATGGAGTCCCACCAGCCCCACCTGGCGCCCGTAGCGCTCACAGATGGCATGGATGCCCTGGCGCGACAGACGGCGGCCGTTCTTATTTAAAAAGACCGCCGAGGTCTCGGTTCCGCGGGCATGGGCCGCCAAGCGAGAACGCCCCTCAGTTACATAGAGCATCAGAGCTCGCGCCGCGCTTCCCACCAGCGGGGACAGGCGTTCCTTTGAGCCCTTACCGCGAACGAGCACAAAACCATCGTCGATATGGATATCGCCCACATCGAGCCCCACCAACTCGCTCACACGCAAACCGCATCCGTAGAGCACTTCCAAGATGGCATGGTCGCGCAAGCCCATCTCGCCCTCGGGGAAGTCTTGATCGAGCAGCGCCGAGACATCCTCCACCGATAGATACTCCGGCAAACGCTCAGCCTTTTTAGGCAGGCGCAACGCCGTCGTTGGATTTTGGGCCACAGCCCCATCGCGCACCAAAAAGGCATGCAGGCCCTTTACGACCGCAAGCGCACGCTCCACCGAGGCATCGGAATAGCCCCCATCGCGACGGTCGGCGACAAAGCCCTCCACGACCTGACGAGTCACCTCTTCAAAAGACACAATACCCGCCCGCTCCAGATAGGCGCAGTACGTCGTCAGGTCACGACGATAGGCCGCAATCGTGTTGCGCGCCAAACCCCGCTCGACCGCGAGGTAATCGAGATACTCCCCCGCCGCCACGGCGAGCGACGAGGGAGTAGCTTCGGTATGTTCCTTATTCGACGGCACCCTTAGTCCGTAGCGAGGTTCATGGGCGTCACCTGCAGACGGTCGACACCCTCGTGCTGGCCGATCGAAGCGCGCACGAACTCGCGGAACAGCGGCTGCGGGTTGGTCGGGCGGCTCTTGAACTCGGGATGAGCCTGGGTTGCCACATACCACGGATGCACGTCGCGCGGCAGCTCGACCATCTCGACCAGGCGCTCGTCGGGCGACAGGCCCGAGATAACCAAACCGGCGTCCTCGAGCTGGTCGCGGAAGGCGTTGTTGAACTCAAAGCGATGACGGTGACGCTCGTAGACGAGCTCCTCGCCATATGCCTCGCGAGCGAGGGTATCGGCGGCGAGCTTGCACGGATAGGCGCCCAGGCGCATGGTGCCGCCCTTCTCGGTCACGTCCTCCTGCGAGCTCATCAGATCGATGACACTATACGGGCCATCCGGATCGAACTCGGAGGAGCTGGCGCCGGCAAGGCCGACGACGTTGCGCGCAAATTCGCACACGGCCACCTGCATACCCAGGCAAATGCCCAGATACGGAATCTTGTGCTCACGGGCAAACTCGGCCGCGAGGATCTTGCCCTCCAGGGCGCGCTTGCCAAAGCCGCCGGGGACCAGGATGCCCGAGGCGTCGCCCAGAACCTCGGAGACATTCTGCTCGTCGAGGCTCTCGCCGTCGACCAGCTGGACGTCCACATGGCGATCGTAGAAGACGCCCGCATGGTGCAGGGCCTCGATAACCGACAGGTACGCATCGGGCAGCTGCGTGTACTTGCCCACGACGGCGATCTTCACCTTGTCGGCGTGATGGTTGGCGTGATTCTGTTTGCGCAGGAACTCGTTCCACTCGCTCATGTCGCGCTCACGCGGGTCCAGACCCAGACGCTCGCAAATGCGCAGGTCAAAATCCTGCTCGGCAAGCAGCTGCGGAACATCGTAAATGCTCGCGCAGTCCTCGTTGGTAAAGACGCAATCGGTGTCGACGTCGCAGAAGCTTGCGATCTTTCCGCGGATAGCGTCATCGATATGGTGGTCGGAGCGCAGCACGATGATATCGGGCTGGATGCCAAAGCTGCGGAGCTCCTTGACGGAATGCTGCGTGGGCTTGGTCTTGACCTCGTGGGCGGCGGCGATATAGGGAACGAGCGACACGTGGATATAGCAGACGTTCTCGGGGCCGGCCTCCTTGCGGTACTGACGGATGGCCTCGACAAACGGTTGGGACTCGATGTCGCCGATCGTGCCGCCCAGCTCGGTGATGACTACATCGGAGCCGGTCTGCTCCTCGATGCGGCGGAACTTGTCCTTAATGGCATTGGTGACGTGAGGAATCACCTGCACGGTACCGCCCAAAAAGTCGCCGCGACGCTCGCGGGCGATCAAGCTCTTATAGATGGCGCCGGTCGTAAAGTTGGAATCGCGGGTCAGGTTCTCATCAATAAAGCGCTCGTAATGACCCAGGTCCAGGTCGGACTCGTAACCATCCTCGGTAACGAAGACCTCACCATGCTGGAAGGGGCTCATGGTACCGGGGTCGACGTTCAGATACGGATCGGCCTTCTGCATCGTTACTTTGTAGCCACGCGACTTGAGCAGACGGCCCAGCGAGGCCGCGGTGATACCCTTGCCCAGGGACGAAACCACGCCACCGGTTACGAACACATGCTTGGTCATATTGAGTTACCTGCGCTTCCCGTAGAAGTTGTTTATCCACATCTTACGGGTCTTCATTGTAATACTCGCGCCGCGGACCGTTCGCAATTTTTCTCGCGTGCGATTGCATTTCTCAATCTTGAAACAAAACGCCGCCCGGTTTCCCAGGCGGCGTCGCTATGGCAAGGGTTACATGCTGCTATCGATCAGCAACCTCGTCCTCGAGCATTTCTTGAACGAGCATGCCGGTACGGACGCCCTCAAGATACCACTTGCCATGTTCGGTGAGGCAAATGCCATTTGCAAGCTGACCGCCGTCGTCGCTATAACGCGAGACGACATCAATCATGCCTTCGGAATCCAAGCGATCGATTGCGGCGCGGGCACGATACGGCGAAACCCCCACGCGCTCGGCAAGCGTTTTGCGCGAGAAACCATACGGCCCGCCATTGTCTTCGGTTTGCCGGTCGATCTCCATCAACACCAGCACCTCGACACGCTTCATATCGTTGACGCTCGCACGACCCTTGCCCGCCATAGCAGCCTCCTCAAACCGAGCACGAGCATCTAACGCGCCGTGCGCGACCGACACACCTCACGATGGCAGGTAATATCCATCATGCGGCATCCCGCTAAGGATGAAACAGTTATGGTTATTGTATACCGCTCAAATTGTTTCTAGGCAGGTAAACAGCTATTTTTCGCCGAAATAGGCGCTTTATTGATCAAAAAGCCGTACCGGGCGCTAACCCGATACGGCCAAAATGCAATGCAATTACCGCGGTGCTTCAAACTTAGCGATGGAAGAAACCGCGGCGCTCAAACTTGGGCTCGCAGCACACGTTGATACCCAGTTTGCGCAGTACCGTCTCGTCCGTCGGCGAGATAATCACGCTAAAAAAGGCATCGCAACCGCGCAGCTGCTCCAGGCCCGAAAGGACGCGAGCGGCCGTCTCACTCGTGGCCGAGGTGATCGACAGCGCCATAAGCGTCTCGTCGGTGTGGAGGCGCGGGTTTTTGCTGCCCAGGAAATGCGTCTTGAGCTTGCTGATGGGCTCGATCGCCTCATCGCTGATAACCTCGAGCTCAAGGTCGACGCCCGAGACGTGCTTGAGGGCGTTCATAATGAGCGAACTTGCGGCGCCCAGGCGCGTGGAGGTCTTACCGGTCACCACGGAGCCATCGGGCATGACCATGGCCCCCACGGGACCACCCGTCAGCTGCTCCCTGGTGAGGGCCGCCGAGCGCGCCGGTGAGTAGTTCTTATCGATGCCGGCTTTCTTCATAATAATCTTGAGACGGTCGACTTGCTCATCGCCCACGCCGGTACGGCGCACATTTTCGACCGCGGTAAAGTAGCGGCGGACGATCTCCATCTTGGAAGCGTCGCGGCAGGCATCGTCATCGGTGATGGCAAAGCCGACCATATTGACGCCCATGTCCGTAGGACTCTGGTAGGGGCTCTTGCCCAGGATCTTTTCCATCAGAGCACGGACCACCGGGAAGGCCTCGACGTCGCGGTTGTAGTTGACTGTGGTCTTGTTGTAGGCCTCAAGGTGGAACGAATCGATGATATTGGCGTCGTCGAGGTCAGCCGTGGCGGCCTCGTAGGCAATATTGACCGGATGCGTCAGAGGAAGATTCCAGACCGGGAAGGTCTCAAACTTGGCATAGCCGGCGGCCGTGCCATGCTTGTGCTCGTGATAGAGCTGAGACAGGCAGGTGGCAAGCTTGCCCGAGCCAGGACCGGGGGCAGTGACCACGACGAGCGGTCGGGTGGTCTCGACAAACTCGTTCTTGCCGTAGCCATCGTCGGACACGATCAGATCGACATCGTGCGGATACCCCTCGATGGGATAGTGCAGCTTGGCGGGAATACCGAGCGCGTTCAGGCGGTTGCGGAACACATCGGCAGCAGGCTGGCCGGCGTACTGGGTGATGACCACAGCCGCGACGGCAAAGCCGTTGCCGCGGAACAGGTCAACCAGGCGCAGCACATCCTCGTCATAGGTAATACCGAGGTCACCACGAGCCTTGTTTTTTTCGATGTGGTTCGCGTTGATCGCGATGATAACCTCAACGTCATCGGCAATGCTCTTGAGCATGCGGAACTTGCTGTCCGGTTCAAAACCCGGCAGCACGCGACTCGCGTGATAGTCGTCAAACAGCTTGCCGCCAAACTCCAAATAGAGTTTGCCGCCAAACTGCGAGATGCGCTCCTTAATATGAGCGGCCTGCAGCTCGATATATTTCGCGTTGTCGAAACCCTGGCGCATGTATGGCTCCCGTCCCGTTTCCATTTAATGTTCTAGGCGATTATAACGGAGCCCGCCCTCCCCGATACCCAAACCATCAACAGGCACCAACCAAACACGCCCACCGCAACCACCGGGGACCCAGGATGGCTAATTTGAGGCGGGGAACAAGTCGCTCAGCACCAACGATGGCAGCGCCGCAGGTTGAGCATAAGCCAGCGAAAGCCCGCCAGAGCGAGCAAGGTGACGTGAAAGAGGAGGGCATAGGCCTTTTGGCCATGCCCGACGATTGAACGTCAGATTGCCGCTCTGGCGGGCTTGCAGCGTCGAGCGGTTCCGGCGTTTGGTAAAACGCCGGAACACAAGAGCGCCCCCTCCCGCGCACGGAACGGAAGGGGGCTAAAGGTAGGAGTCTACCGGTGGGTTGACCCCACCGGACAGACGATGACCAGGTGATCCTTTACAGGATCGTCAAGGTTTCCGTGGGGTACCCGTTGGGTACTTAGATCAGCACGCAGGCAACGGTCAGGATGACGGCGCAGACGACGGAGAGAGCGACAATGAGCTTAAGGGCAAACTTGAGCCAGGTCGTCCACTCGATCTTGGCCAGGGCGAGACCGCCCATGATGGCGCCGGAGGTCGGGGTGAACAGGTTCACGACACCGATGGCGGCGGAGAAGATCATGACCATGACCTCGGGCGAGAAGCCGAGCTTAACAGCCAGCGGTCCCATGATGGGCATGGAGACGGTGGCCATACCGGAGGTCGAGGGGATCAGGAAGGACAGGCCGAAGTAGACCAGGAAGCTCATGGGAGCGAAGATCACGCCGGACAGGCCAGCCAGGGCATTGGCGGCGGCGTCGAGGACGTAGACGTCGAGGCCGGTGTTAGCCATGAGGACGGAGATACCGCGGGCGAGAGCGATGACGAGGACAACGGACATCATGTCGGCAGCGCCGGTAATGAAGGTGTTCACAATCTGCTTCTCGGACAGGCCACCGATGATACCGATCAGGACAGCCATGAGGAAGAACCAGGTGGAAGCCTCGTCGAAGTACCACTGGCCAATGGGCAGGCCGGTGATCAGGGCAGACCAGCCCTGAACGATGGCGTTACCGTCGGCATCGTAGACAGCGCCAGCGTCAAAGAAGTTGGCGACGCCCTCGTTGAGGTCGGCCAGCGGGATGAAGCCGACGATCATGACGACGAAGGTGAAGGCGAAGGCGATCAGAACACCCTTCTGACGACCGGTGAGCTTGACCTCCTTGTGGACCTCGGAAGCAGCCTTGCCGTGAGCCTCTTCGGCGTCCTTGAGCTCCTGCATCGAAAGAATGGTGGAACCCTTGTCAGCCTTGACCTTCTTGGCATAACTCATGACGAAGAAGATGGACATGGCAGTGGTAACAATCCACAGGACGGCACCGAGGCCGATGATGATGGACTGGTTGACCTCAATGCCAACGCCGGTCAGAGCGTCGACGGCAGCGCCGACGGCGAACGGGTTAACCGTGGAGCCCAGGCAGCCGCAGCCAGCGCCGAGCAGGACGGTAGCAGCGCCGACCATGGGGTCGAAGCCAGCAGCCATCATGGTAGCGGCGAGCAGGGCGTAGAAGGGAACGGTCTCCTCGCACATACCATAGGTGGTACCACCGAGGGAGAAGATGAGCATCAGCACGGGAATGAGCATAATCTCGTTGCCCTTAAGCTTCTGCACCAGAACGGCGATGCCGTTGTCCAGGGCGCCGGTCTCGGTCATCATACCGAGGAAGCCGCCCAGGATCATAACGAAGAGGCAGACGGGCAGAGCGTCAGCGAAGCCCTTAATCGGGGCGGTGCAGAAATCGCTCAGACGGGCGGCAGTAACCGCGCCGCCGGACGTGCCGGAGACGATAACGGTAATCACTGCGACAATTGCCAGCAGAGCAAGAAGAATGGTGAACGATGAAGGCATACCGCGCTTTTTCTTAGCGGTCTCAGTCATAGTTCTCATCCCCCCTTCATAAATCATTTAACTTTCTCGCGCGAAGCGGATCTTCCGTGCCGTGCCCACCGCCCGACGCGAGATATTTACCAGACAAAGCCGCTCGGGGTGTGTAGCAAGACACCCCGAGCGAGATGCTAGATGCTCTTACTTGAGCGTGGCGTACATGACAGCCTTGATGGTGTGCATGCGGTTCTCGGCCTCGTCGAAGACCTTGGAAGCGGGGCTCTCGAAGACCTCATCGGTGACCTCCTGCTCGGTGATGCCGAACTGCTCGCACTTCTCGGCGCCAATCGTGGTGTTGGTGTCGTGGAAGCTGGGCAGGCAGTGCAGGAAGATGGCACCCGGGTTGGCCATAGCCATGACCTCGGAGGTAACGCGATACGGGGTGAGCTGAGCGATGCGCTCGGCCCAGACCTCGTCGGGCTCGCCCATGGAGACCCACACGTCGGTGTAGATAACGTCGGCACCGGTGACGCCGTCCTTGACGTCGGTGGTCAGCTTGATGGTGCAGCCGTTGGCCTCGGCGATGGGCTTGCAGGCCTCGATGACGTCGTCAGCGGGCATGCACTCCTCGGGGCCGCAGGCCACGAAGTTCATGCCGAGCTTGGAACAGACGACCATGAGGGAGCGAGCAACGTTGTTCTTACAGTCGCCCATGAAGACGAGGGTCTTGCCCTTGATGTCGTAGTTGAAGTTCTCCTGGACGGTCAGGATGTCGGCGAGCATCTGGGTGGGGTGCCACTCGGTGGTCAGGCCGTTCCACACGGGCACGCCGGACTTAGCAGCGAGCTCCTCGACGTCGTCCTGGGCAAAGCCACGGAACTCGATGCCGTCATACATGCGGCCAAGAACGCGGGCGGTGTCCTCGATGGACTCCTTCTTGCCCATCTGCGACGAACCGGGATCGAGATAGGTCACGCCCATGCCCAGGTCCATGCCGCCGACCTCGAAGGCGCAGCGGGTACGAGTGGAGGTCTTCTGGAAGAGCAGAACGATGTTCTTGCCCTCGAGATAGCGGTGCGGAACGCCAGCGCGCTTCATATCCTTGAAGTTCTTGGAGAGCTTGAGCAGGTACTCGATCTCCTCGGTGGTGAGGTCGAGAAGCTTGAGGAAGCTACGGCCGGAGAGGTTAACACCCATGGTTCGATTCCTTTCGAAGAAATGAATTACGTAAATATTAGTGTTGCCCGTTTGACGGGCGAAACCGGTGCGGTTGTAGGGGGACCGCACCGGAACGTTAAAGACTTAGAGGTCCTCGCGCCAGAAGGGCATGCTCATGCAGCGCGGGCCGCCGCGGCCGCGGGAGAGCTCGGCGGAGGGCACGACGAGAAGGTCCAGGCCCTCCTTGTACAGCACGTCGTTGGTGACGGTGTTGCGGGCGTAGACGCAGATCTTGCCGGGCTCGACGCACAGGGTGTTGGAGCCGTCGTTCCACTGCTCGCGGGAGGCCGCGATCGGGTCGCCGCCGCCGCAGGGGATCAGCTTGACCTGGTCGACGCCGGTGGCGTCCTCCAGGACGTGCTCGAGGGTGTCCTCGATCAGGCGGATGTTCACGTCGCCCGGGTTCTTGCCGGCGGTCAGCTCGTAGACGCGCAGGGTGCCCATGATGGCGGGGTGGATCGTGAACTTATCGACGTCGATCTGGGTGAAGACCGTGTCGAGGTGCATGAAGGCGCGCGAGACCGGGATGTCGAAGGCCAGGATGCGCTCGACCTTGGAGTCGGAGTTCCAGAAGATGTTCTGGGCCATGACGTCGATCGCGGCGGCCTGGGTGCGCTGGGAGATGCCGACGGCGAGGGTCTTCTCGTTGATGTTCAGCACGTCGCCGCCCTCGGTGTGGAACTGGCAGTCGCGGCGGAAGTACAGCGAGACGTCCTTGTAGTCGGGGTGGTACTTGAAGACGTACTTGCCGTACAGGGTCTCGCGGTTGCGGGTGACCGAGTACATGCGGTTGAGGTTGACGCCCTCGCCGACGACCGCGAACGGGTCGCGGGTGAAGTAGAGGTTGGGCATCGGGTCGATGATCAGGTCGGACTCGGACTCGGAGTTGACCAGGGAGTCGAGGGTCGTGGACGCCGTGAGGGGCATGTCGATCTCGGACTTGGTCATGCCGGCCATGGTCTTCTTGACGAACTCGAGGTTGTCCTCGATGGAGTCCAGCTTCTCGCGGACGATCTGCGGCATGTGCTGGCCGCGGATGCCGGCCTCGGCGATGTACTGGTCGGTGAACTCGGCGCGGGCGCCGGGGACCTGGTCGAACACCTCGGCGACGAGGTTCTCGAGGTAGAGGACCTCCACGCCCTGGTCCCTCAGGATCTGGGCGAAGGTGTCGTGCTCCTGCTGCGCGACCTCCAGGAACGGGACGTCGTCGAACAGGAGTCGCTCGAGCTCGTCGGGCGGCAGGTTGAGGAGCTCGTCGCCGGGACGGTGCAGGCAGACCTTCCTGAGCTTGCCGATCTCGGAAGGCACGTGCAGACCTTTCGTCATGGCCTCCTACCTTTCTTTCGGGCCCCTGTCAGGGCCGATTCGTTAGCGCCCCTCCGTGTGAGGCGTTATTGCTGACGACATATTTATATCCAAAATCAGCTCATACTTCCACCTTGCCCCCGAACGGTTTTTTATAGGGGGTGAACGGCATACACATATACTTCACGCATGGCACACTTCATCTTAATAAAGCGTATTTACGTGCTTAAACGCGTTTTAATCCTAAAATCAAATGGAACTAAACTTTGTTAAACCATCCTCAAATTGCATATTTCCAATAAACCTATGAATAGAATTAGCGGTTCACACCGCGTCTCAACCATTTTCATTTTTATTCAGAAAAAAGTTTGTCCTATTCATTTCTGGTAAATAAATTACCGTTTACCAGACGCTTGATACCGTTCACCGGAAACTCAGTATAAGGCCCAGCGGATACCGGCTCGCTTTACGGCCCCATTTGTAACAACTTGACTTCTCGGTATAGAAAAACGGACTCGCTTCCCCTAGGGAAACGGGTCCGTTTTCGATTATCTTCGGCTAATTTGGATAAGGCCCCCCGAAGACCATCGGAATCCTAGCGATCGAACTCCGCCAGTGCCTCGCCCAAAAGCCTCAGGCCCTCGCGCAGAACGTCCTCGCTCGCGCAGTAGCCCAGGCGTGCGCCGCAGGGAAGCTCAAAACGGCTACCGGGGACCAGCAGCACTCCCCTCTCGGACAGCAGGCGCCTGCAGAACTCCTCGTCATCCTCGGGAATATCCAGCTGGATAAACGAGGTGGACACGCCCTGCGGGGCCGTCCAGGAAACGCGATGCTGCGTATCGATCCAAGCCTGCGCGATATCGCGGTTGCCAAACACGATCTTGCGATTGCGCTCGAGAATCTTATCCTTGTGCTCAAGCACATAGGTCGCCAGGGTATCGTTGAACACGCCGCCGCAGATCATGGTGTAATCGCGATAGGTACGGATGCGGTTGGACACCTCTTCGTCGGCCAAGACCCAGCCCACGCGGGCCGCAGGCGTCGAATAGGTCTTCGACAACGAGTTGGTGACAATGGCCCTCTCGTACACGTCGACCATCGACATAAAGGACTCAGTGTTCTCAAGCGGCAGGTACACCTCGTCGCACAGCACGTAGGCGCCCACCGAGCGGGCGATCTCGGCAATCTGGCCGAGCATATCGGCATCGAGCACCGTACCGATGGGGTTCGATGCGTTGTTTATGCAGATAAGCTTGGTGTTGGGGCGCACCAAGCGCTTGAGTTCCTCGATATCGGGCTTCCAGCCGAGTTCCTCGCGAAGCTCCCAATACTCGACCTCGGCGCCCAGCGTGCGCGGAATCTCGTAGAGCGGCGCGTAGGTGGGCCACTCGGCGATAACATGGTCGCCGGGCTCGACCACAGCCATGATGGCGTTGAGGTTAGCGCCCGTGCAGCCATTGGTCTGCAGAATGTGATCGGGATTGACCTCGCGACGATACAGCTTGGCAACCTCGGCCTTAAACTCCGGCGAGCCCTCGATCCAGCCGTAGTTCATCTTCTCGCGGTCCAGGCGCTCGTAAAACGTGGCGCCGTCCTGCTCATCGAGCGCGCGCAGCTCGCCCATGGTGAGCGACGAAATCGTCGACTGGGCGATGTCCCACGTGGCGCTCTTCTCCCAAACGTTGAGCCATTCCTCAACGCCAATCGTCTTGATGTCCATGGCCAAGCTCCTTACAAAAGCAGTCATCCAATCGTGTTGACGTCCCTCATACAAGATTGGGGCGGTGCGAAAACCCGCACCGCCCCAATGGGAGACATCTAATGGCAGCTAGATGTATGTATTATGACCTGTACGGGTCCTTGAAGACCTTAGAGGTCCTCGCGCCAGAAGGGCATGCTCATGCAGCGCGGGCCGCCGCGGCCGCGGGAGAGCTCGGCGGAGGGCACGACGAGAAGGTCCAGGCCCTCCTTGTACAGCACGTCGTTGGTGACGGTGTTGCGGGCGTAGACGCAGATCTTGCCGGGCTCGACGCACAGGGTGTTGGAGCCGTCGTTCCACTGCTCGCGGGAGGCCGCGATCGGGTCGCCGCCGCCGCAGGGGATCAGCTTGACCTGGTCGACGCCGGTGGCGTCCTCCAGGACGTGCTCGAGGGTGTCCTCGATCAGGCGGATGTTCACGTCGCCCGGGTTCTTGCCGGCGGTCAGCTCGTAGACGCGCAGGGTGCCCATGATGGCGGGGTGGATCGTGAACTTATCGACGTCGATCTGGGTGAAGACCGTGTCGAGGTGCATGAAGGCGCGCGAGACCGGGATGTCGAAGGCCAGGATGCGCTCGACCTTGGAGTCGGAGTTCCAGAAGATGTTCTGGGCCATGACGTCGATCGCGGCGGCCTGGGTGCGCTGGGAGATGCCGACGGCGAGGGTCTTCTCGTTGATGTTCAGCACGTCGCCGCCCTCGGTGTGGAACTGGCAGTCGCGGCGGAAGTACAGCGAGACGTCCTTGTAGTCGGGGTGGTACTTGAAGACGTACTTGCCGTACAGGGTCTCGCGGTTGCGGGTGACCGAGTACATGCGGTTGAGGTTGACGCCCTCGCCGACGACCGCGAACGGGTCGCGGGTGAAGTAGAGGTTGGGCATCGGGTCGATGATCAGGTCGGACTCGGACTCGGAGTTGACCAGGGAGTCGAGGGTCGTGGACGCCGTGAGGGGCATGTCGATCTCGGACTTGGTCATGCCGGCCATGGTCTTCTTGACGAACTCGAGGTTGTCCTCGATGGAGTCCAGCTTCTCGCGGACGATCTGCGGCATGTGCTGGCCGCGGATGCCGGCCTCGGCGATGTACTGGTCGGTGAACTCGGCGCGGGCGCCGGGGACCTGGTCGAACACCTCGGCGACGAGGTTCTCGAGGTAGAGGACCTCCACGCCCTGGTCCCTCAGGATCTGGGCGAAGGTGTCGTGCTCCTGCTGCGCGACCTCCAGGAACGGGACGTCGTCGAACAGGAGTCGCTCGAGCTCGTCGGGCGGCAGGTTGAGGAGCTCGTCGCCGGGACGGTGCAGGCAGACCTTCCTGAGCTTGCCGATCTCGGAAGGCACGTGCAGACCTTTCGTCATGGCCTCCTACCTTTCTTTCGGGCCTTACTGGCCGAATGTATCAGCGCCCCTCCGTATGGGACGCTGCTTGCTGACAGCTCTAGTTATATCCAAAAACCACCTGCAATTCCACCTCGCCCCCGAACGGTCAGCAAAGTGCGATGAACGGTATATCTCATATGATTCCCCCATGATGCACTTCGGTTCTCTAAAGCAGGTTTTCAAAGGTAAATGTTCTTTTTTCTAAGGAATTAAGCTAGATTGCACAAATATTTTCATGTTTAGGAATTGCATAGCTAAAACGGTTTTCTGCATATATATGTCGTTTGTTCATGATTCAATTTGGATTCGATTATATTCAGCTCTCAATCATTCTTATTCATACATCCTCACCAATTGAGTATGGATATAGATTGTTTCCAAACGAGTTGGGCAGTTAGTTGCATGCCTTGGCAGCGTAAGAAGTAGGTAAAGATACCGTTCGCGCGATGCGTCCGTGCCACAGGTCGACTAAATTGAGACAATAGTGATTAGTGTTAGGCTACCGTCCCTTGTGGGGACTGAACGGACAGATGCATATGCCGAGCAAAATCGAAAAGAAGCAAGCCGCCGCAAAGCTGCGCAAACCGCCGCGCGACTTCTCGTACACGCAAAACCGAGAGCTCAGCTGGCTACGCTTTGACAACCGCGTGCTCGACGAAGCCTTCGACGAAACCGTTCCGTTATTCGAGCGACTAAAGTTCGTCTCGATCTTCGAGTCCAACCTCGACGAGTTCCTTATGGTGCGCGTGGGCGGCCTGTCCGATCTGGCGGAGCTCAAAAAACAACCTGTCGACAACAAGAGCAATATGACCGCCTCCGAACAGGTCGATGCTGTCATGGCCGAAATGCCCGGGCTCCTTACCCGTTGGGAGTCCATCTTTAAGAGCATCGAGGGCAAGCTCGACACCTTGGGCGTTCACCGCGCCCGCATCGATTCGCTTACGCCCGAGGAGCGCACCTTTGTAACCCGCTACTTCCAGGCCTACGTGTCACCGGTCATCTCGCCGCTGGTCATCGATCCGCGCCACCCCTTCCCCAACCTGCGCAATGGCGCGCTCTATCTGGCCTGTGGTCTGGACGGCGCCACCGACGAGGAGAGCCTGCTGGGCCTTATCGAGATTCCCGCCTCAATGAACCGCGTGGTCGAGATCCCCTCGCCCACCGGCACCTACTCCTACATCTTGCTCGAGGGCGTCATCCTCGCCTGCTTGGACAGCTGCTTTGGCTCCTATAAGCCGCTGGATCGTGCGCTGATCCGCGTCACCCGCAACGCCGACATCGATCCGGACGGCGAGGGCGTCGAAGAGGAAGAGGACTACCGCCAGCACATGAAGCGCATCCTCAAGAAGCGCCTGCGCCTGCAGCCGGTAGTGCTCGCGGTCTCGGGGTCGCTCGAGAAGGCAACGCTCAAGACTATCCGCAAGGCGCTCGAGCTTTCGCGCCGCTCTGTCTTTACCTGCGATATCCCGCTCAACCTGGGCTACGTCTTCGGCATTGAGGGCAAGATTCCCGAGCACCTGCGCAACGAGCTGCTCTTTACGCCGTTTAGGCCGCAGCCCAATCCCAACATCGACATGACCCGCTCCATCCGCGAGCAGGTGCTGCAGCACGACAAGCTGCTCTTTTATCCCTACGAGGCCATGAACCCGTTCTTGGACCTGGTGCACGAGGCCGCCTATGACCCCGAGTGCATCTCGCTGCGCATCACGCTCTACCGCGTGGCCAAGCAGAGCCGCCTGTGCGAGTCGCTGATCGATGCTGCCGAGAACGGCAAAGAGGTCACGGTGCTCATGGAGCTCCGCGCGCGCTTTGACGAGCAGAACAACATCGAGTGGGCCGAGCGTCTGGAAGAAGCGGGCTGCACCGTCATCTATGGTTCCGAGGGCTTTAAATGCCACTCAAAGATCTGCCAGCTCACCTATCGCGAGGGTATGGCGCTCACCCGCCTCACGCTTTTGGGCACCGGCAACTTTAACGAGAAGACGGCCAAACTCTACAGCGACTTTATGCTCATGACGGCCCATCCCGGCATCGGTGAAGACGCCAACCTGTTCTTCCGCAATCTGTCGCTGGGCAACCTGCGCGGCGACTACCGCTTCCTGGGTGTGGCGCCCGTCGGACTGAAACCGCTCATCATGCGCGGGCTTGACCGCGAGATCCAGCGCGCCCTTGCCGGCGAGCCCGCCCGCGTGTTCTTTAAGCTCAACTCGCTGACCGACCGCGAGGTTATCGACAAGATCGCCGAGGCATCGTGTGCCGGCGTGCGCGTAGACATGATCATCCGCGGCATCTCGTGCCTCAAGCCCGGTGTTCCGGGCAAGACCGAGAACGTGCATGTCCGCTCCATCGTCGGACGCTTTTTGGAGCACGCCCGTGTTTACGCTTTTGGCGTGGACTCGGACATGATTTACCTGAGCTCGGCAGACATGATGACACGCAACACCGAGCACCGCGTGGAGATCGCCTTCCCCGTGCTCGACCCCACCTGCCGCGCCCTAGTGCACGAGTACATGGGCATGCAGCTGCAGGACAACGTGAAGGCCCGCAGCCTCACGAGCGACGGCACCTGGGTCCCCGTGGAACGTGCAGAGGGTGAGAAACCCTTCAACTCGCAGGAAGCTCTACTGGAGCGTGCCTATCGCAACGCCGAGGCCGCCGCGCAGCAGCGCGCACAGGAGAAGGAACGTGTGGCCGAAGAAGCTATTCAGGCCGAGGTTGAACATGGGGCAGCCGCCAAACCGGAAGCGGTTGCCACTCCCCCGGTGAATGAGCCCGAGGCTGCCGCAGAGCCCGCCATGGAGAAAGCGCCCGAGCCCGCTACCGCGACTCCGGAGCCCGCCGCCGAGGCAAAGCCCGCCCCAGCTCCTGATCCGCAGCCGACCACGCCCAAGGTCCAAGAGGTCCAGGCGACCGTCATTGAGCCCGAGCCTGCACCTGCACCTCAGCCCGAGCCGCAGGTCACCAAGTCCGCACCCGGGACGAGTGCCCGTCGCGATAAGCCCGCCGGCAAGACCAAGGCCATCGAGCGCCATCGCCCCGGCCGCGTGCGCATGGGCCTGGGCCTGATCGGTCTGGGTCTTAAGACGCTCATTACCGGCAAGACGAAATAGTCGTTTGTAGAAGCAGTTTGTAGAAGCGCCCCGCATTTGAGGAAAGCCTCGGATGCGGGGCGCTTTTCCCTGCTACCATGGTGCGAAC
Source organism: uncultured bacterium (assembly GCA_905215755.1). Classification (GTDB taxonomy): domain Bacteria; phylum Actinomycetota; class Coriobacteriia; order Coriobacteriales; family Coriobacteriaceae; genus Collinsella. Next base: position 80,650 of record CAJMRE010000001.1, on the reverse strand, counting down.
AACAACGCGAATGACAGGCAGGGATATGAAGCTCACTATAGAATCGATGACCTACGGCGCCGACGGTCTGGCGCACGCCGACAACGGCAAGGCCGTCTTTGTGCAGGGCGCCGTGGCAGGCGACACCGTCGAGGCCGAGGTCGTACAGGACGGCAAGTCGTTCATGCGCGCCCGCACCACCGAGATTCTGGAGCCAAGTCCCGATCGCATTCAGCCTCCCTGCCCCTTCGTGGGCATCTGCGGCGGCTGCTCGTGGGGCAATCTCTCACGCACGGCACAGCTCGCCGCCAAGGAGCAAAACCTGCGCTCCACGCTCGAGCGCATCGGCAAGTTCGCTCCTGAGCAGGTCGATGAGCTGATACAGCCCATCCGCCACACCAAGGACGCCTGGGGCTACCGCAATAAAATCGAACTCGAACCGACCGTCGTCAACGGTCGCGTTCGCCTTGGCATGCACGGTGTCGACCCCAGCAAAATCGTGACCGTCGATTCGTGCCCGCTGTTCGATAAGCGCTTCCCGAAGGCGCTCAAATCGGTCGTCGGCGCACTCAACTATCTAAGCGGCAGCCATGACTTGGGGCTCGAACGCGTGGGCATTCGCGCATCGCGCCGCACCAAGGCACTCGAGGTCGCACTCTGGACGCCCACAGGCTCTTTTCCGCGCTCGCAGGTCTCCCGCGTGCTGGCGGACGCCGCTCATCCCACGAGCATCGTGCGCGTGATGAGCAAGGGCGAAAAGAAGGCCCGCCGTGTCTCCAAGGTCGAAATGCTCGCCGGAGAGGGCTCATGGACCGAGAATATCGCCGAGGGTCAGATGCGCTTGTCTGCCCCGTCTTTTTTCCAGGTCAACACCAAGGGTGCCGAGATTTTGATCGAGCTTGTCATGGAAGCGCTCGACCCGCAGGAAGACGAGCTTGCCGTAGACCTGTACTGCGGTGCCGGCACCTTTACCCTGCCGCTCGCCCGCCGCTGCGACTTTGTCGCCGCCGTCGAGGCCTACGGCCCCGCCGTGCGCGATCTACGCCGTAACCTAGAGATCAACAAGCTTGATAACGTCGACGTCATTGGCGGAGACGCGGTGCGCGAGTTCCCCGACCAGGATGCCGACGTCTTGGTGGTCGACCCGCCGCGCGCAGGTCTCGCCCCCGAGGCGATCGACCTTATCGCCAGCACGAGTGCTCGCGATGTCGCCTACGTGAGCTGCGACCCGGCCACCCTGGCGCGCGATCTCAAACGCTTTGTCGAAGAAGGCACCTTCTCCCCCGTAAAGATCACGCCAGTCGACCTGTTCCCGCAAACCTTCCACTGCGAGACGGTCGTCCACCTTAGGCGCAACTAGCCACTTAATCATTGCTCAGAAAAATCATTGGGAAATCGAGCGTGGCAAGCGGAGGTCTTCGGGGTATAAGACGGCTAATTGTATGCCGCCTATGAAAGGAACCCTCATGCCCAGCGTTGCCGTTCTCGCCGCCGATGGCTTTGAAACTATTGAATGCTTGACCATGGTCGATGTCATGCGTCGCGGCGGCGTGCGCGCCACGCTCGTCTCGATCATGCCCACGCGTGAGGTCGTGAGCTCGCTGCAAATTCCCGTGACCTGCGATGCGCTCTTTGACGAGATCAACTTTGACGAGTATGACTGCGTCGTGCTCCCCGGCGGCCTGCCCGGAGCCACCAACCTGCGCGCCGACCAGCGCGTCTGCGACGTGGTCTGCGAGTTCGCCGCAACTAAGCACGTTGCCGCCATCTGCGCCGCCCCGTTTATCTTGGGCGAGCTCGACCTGCTCGAGGGGCGCCACGCCACATGCTTCCCTGGCTTTGAGAAGAGCTTCCCCGAGGGCGCCTATACCGGTGACAAGGTTACACACGACGGCAACATCATCACCGCCAGCGGCATGGCCCAGTCGCTCCCCTTTGCGCTTGAACTGCTGCGCACGCTCGCCGGCGACAAGGCCGTCGAGAAGGTCGCCGAGGGCATCCAGCTATGATTTTGGCTTCGCAATCGCCACGCCGCATCGAGCTCATGCGCGAAGCTGGCTATGACATTCGCATCATTCCTGCCGATATCGATGAAACGCCGTACGATGGCGAGGCGCCGCTTACACTTGTCGAGCGCTTGGCACGAGCCAAAGCCGCCGCCATCGCCGCCGAGCATGCCGAGTCCAACGAGCTGACCGTCGCAGCCGACACCATCGTCACCTTCGATGACAAGATTTTGGGCAAGCCGGCAAACGAGGACGAGGCCTGCACTATGCTACGCGAGCTTTCAGGGCGCACGCACCAGGTCGCGACCGGCGTCTGCATCGTTAAGGCCGGCGACGCTGCCGCCCCGCATGCTGCCGAGAGCCTGTCGTTTGTCGATGTGACGGACGTGACGTTCTACGAGCTTACTGATGAACAGATCGAGCGCTACGTCGCCTCGGGCGAGCCCATGGATAAGGCCGGCGCCTACGGTATTCAGGGCGTCGGTGGACGCATGCTCGTGCACGATATTTCGGGCGACTTCTACAACGTGGTGGGCTTGCCCATCGCACGCGTCGCACGCGCGATTCAAAAACTCTCGTAATTGCATCTGGCGCTGGGCATCCCCCAGCGCCTACAATTTTGGCGTACCGTACGGATCCCGACCGGGCATAAGGCGCGGCGGAAAACCGATAGGAGAAAACATGGACACACTGCTTGAAGCCATTGACGTTTGTGATGTCGATGGCTTTTGCTTTGGCAACTATACGGACGAGGAGGCCGGCACCGGTTGCACCGTAATTGTGGCAACCGAAGGCGCAACGGGCGGCGTTGACGTTCGCGGCGGTGCCCCGGCATCGCGCGAGACCGACCTGCTTCGCCCCGAGAACACCGTCGACAAGGTCCACGCCGTCTGCCTTTCGGGCGGATCGGCTTTTGGTCTCGAGGCCGCAAGCGGTGTGGCCCGCGAGCTCGAGAGCCGCGGCATTGGCCTGCCCGTCGGCCCCACGCAGGTGCCCATCGTATGCTCCAGCTGCATCTTCGACCTCGCTTTTGGCGACCCCACGGTACGCCCCGATATCGAGGCTGGCATCGCCGCCGTGCGCGAGGCGCTCGACAACACCCCCGCTACGCTCGAGCAGGGCAACGTAGGCGCCGGTACCGGCGCTACCGTGGGTAAGCTCATGGGCCCTGCCACCTGCATGAAGGCCGGCCTTGGCGCTGCCGCCGTGGCGCTCGGCCCCGTCAAGGTGGGCGCCGTGGTCTCGGTCAACGCCTGCGGCAATGTCGTCGACCCCTTCACCGGTGAGTGGATCGCCGGCATGCGCGCCGCAGTCGATAGCGACCAGATCGTCGACATGGAGCTCGCAGCCTTCGCCGCCGCCGGTTCCATGCAAATGCCGCTCGATCGCACCAACACCACCATCAGCTGCATCGTCACCAACGTGGAGCTCACTAAGGCCCAGGCCACCAAGGTCTCCCAGATGGCCGCAGACGCCTACGCGCACGCCATTCGCCCCACGCACACCACCAACGACGGCGACACCATCTACACCCTCGCCAGCGGCAAGCTGGGCACCCAGGCAAGCGCCGCCGTGCCCCTGGACCTGCTGGGCATGCTCGCCGTAAGGGCCCTGCAAACCGCCATCGTAAACGGAGCCAAAACCGCCAAAACCTCCCACGGCATCCCCGGCGCCGCGAAGTAACCTCGCTCGACCGTCGGTCGGAGGCGGGCGGGCATTACGTTTGCTGCTCTACAGTCCTATGCGAGACGAAGGCCACATTAAGTGGCCTTCTTTGCATGCGGAACTCGCGACAAACGTAATGCCCGCCCGCCTCCGACCGACTACCAACTTAATTCTTTTCAGCCCAGGCCCCTGTGTACCGCGCGTCGAAGATCTTCAAATTCAAATTGTCTGACAATCGATTCTTATAGCAGAGGCCCCTTGGCCTTTAGTTTGATACAAGTTCCGCACGAGCCGGAAAGCACTTAATGTGCTTTCCGTGCGAGCAGGACTGTTCGCAGTAGCAAACTAAAGGCCAAGGGGCCCAGTCAACCTATCAGCAGCGATTACTCAGCAGCTAGTTGAATTTGAAGATCTTTGAGGCAAGACGGTATAGGCCGAGCGTGGTTTTGTCTCCGGCTCGACCACGCAGATTGGTAAAGAAGCCCACCACGCCGTAGCGTGCACGACGATACATGCGCTCGTCGTAAGCCTTCAAATCATTCCACAGCGTCTTCAGGCGCTCATCGGCGCAATCTTCCTCGGAAAGCTTGGTAAGCACCGAGCAGATCGCCATCATCATGGTGAAGTAGCCCATCATGTACGAGCGCAGGCGCGAAGCCTCAACGTCCTGGTACAAATGGTAGGACTCCATCATGATGCGCGTAACGCGGAACTGTTGGTCCAGACGCTTGACCATCGTGGCCTCGTTGACACTCTGGCCCTCACGGCCAATAAAGTACCGGTAGAGGTCGATATCGGCGTAATACATGGTCTTGCAACGCGGCAGCGGCACGTAAGCGTAGATGTTGTCCACGTAGAAGGTGTGCGGCGGCATGGGCAGGTTAGACTCGCGCAGCACATCCGTGCGATAGCACAGGCTGTGCATGAGCAGATTCTGGTCCAGACGGAAATGACCGATTTGATCCCAGGTAAAGATCTTTTTGCGCGGCAGGGCAAACTTGTAGCCAATAGCGGTATGTGTGCCCTCGTAGACCTTCTCGTACACATAATTCGAGATAAACAGGTCGACGCGCTGGTCGCGCTCCTCAAAGCCACGTAGAATCGACAGCATGGTCGAAAGCGCCGCGCCATCGAGCCAGTCATCCGAGTCAACGACCTTGTAGTACGTACCGTGCGCCTCACGCAGGCCCGAGAGGACGGCGATACCGTGGCCGCCGTTTTCCTGGTGCACCGCGCGGATAATGCCGGGATAGCGGGCCTCCCACTCGTCGGCCTTGGCGGCCGTCTCGTCCTTGGAGCCGTCGTCCACCACGATAATCTCGATATCGGTAGCGTAATTGCTCCCCTCCAGAATGGAGGTGATGCAATGGTCCATGTCCTTGGCGGCGTTATACGAGGGAATACCGAATGTTATGACTTTATGCATGGCAGGCGATAATCTCATCCGAAAGATCGAGGGCAGAATTGGTTACGGCGTCCATGTCGTAGTAGCGATACTCGGCCAGACGACCCACCGGGTGGAAGTTCGTCAGGTTCTGAACGCGCTCAAGATAGCGTTCATAGAGCTCACGGTTCTCGGGCTCAAGAATGGCGTAGTATGGCGTCTCGCCCGAGCCGGGCGTATAAGCCTTGGAGTACTCCTTCATGATGGTGGTCTTGCCGGGCAGGACCTGACCGGTCATGTTCTTGAACTCGGTAATGCGCGTGTAGTCCTCGCTCGTAGTGTAGTTGACGGTGCCCACGGGCTGGAACTGGTCCATTTCGAGCGTCTCGAATTTCATGTCAAGCGTGCGGTACGGCAGGGCGCCCAGGTCGAGGTTGAACAGCTCGTCGAGCGGACCGGTGTAGACGATCTCGCCGCCATAGACCTTGCCGTCGATCTTGACGGTGGTCTCGTCGATCTCGAAGAGATCGCGAGCATCCACGTCACAGAACACGTCAATCAGATCGTGGTCGAGCATATGCTCGAACAGCGCGGTGTAGCCGTCCTGCGGCATACCCTGGAAGGGGGCCTGCGGGAAGTAGCGATCATCGTCGCCCACAAAGACGGGAACGCGGCCGGTGATCGAGGGATCGATTTGATCAGGCGTCTGGCCCCACTGCTTCATGGTGTAGTGCAAAAAGACGTTCTCGTAGACGTAGTCGGCGACCTCAGCCAAGTCGGGGTCGTTCTTCTTGCGCAGCTCCATAATGGGTACCTTGACGTCCTTGCCAAAGGTCTCCACGAGCTTCTGATACAGCTCCTCGCCACGCTCGTCACCAAAGGCGAGCTTAAGGCTCGCGTGGTTAAAGGGCACGGGCATGAGGGTGCCGTTGATGTTGGCGAGCACCTTGTGCTGGTAGTCCGTCCACTTGGTAAAGCGCGACAGGAAGTTGTGCACGCGCTCGTTAAAGGTGTGGTAGATGTGCGGACCGTACTCGTGGACCAGGATTCCCGCCTCGTCAGTGCAGTCGAAGGCATTACCCGCAATGTGGCTACGGCGCTCCAAAACGGCAACACGATAGCCGATAGTTTCGGCAAGACGGCGGGCGCAAACGGCACCGGCATAACCGGCGCCGACAACGATCATGTCGTACGCACCGGCATTAAAGCCTTCAGGCAGGCCTGAGGTAATCTGCATCGATACTCCTTGTCAAAAGCCACACGCTTTTTAACTGGGCTTTTTCTCGAACATACGTCGAGACATATTTATCAGAGCGATTATAGCGCTAATGCGTCCTATAATGAGCTTGCCACACAAGGAAAGCTCAAGCACCGCGGCGTACATTATTGAAAGGTAAACCCGCTAGCAGCGGGTTTATTCGTGTACAGCCGGGCGCCTGGAGCTTAGCGAAACGCTTGTAAGGAGTAACATGAGCGATTTCCTAAACCGTATGAAGTCTGCCGCCAAGGCCGACCTTAAGACCATCGTCCTGCCCGAGGGCGAGGACCCGCGCACCATCGTCGCCGCCACCAAGATCATCGAGGAGGGCCTGGCAAAGATCGTCATCCTGGGCAACCCCGACGAGATCGACGTTCCCGGCGCTACCGTCATCGACCCGCGCAATGCCGAGAAGCACGAGGAGTACGCGCAGAAGTTTGCCGAGCTCCGCGCCAAGAAGGGCGTTACCATCGAGCAGGCTCGCGCCCAGGTGATGGACGCCACCTACTTTGGCACCATGATGGTCAAGATGGGCGACGCCGACGGCCTGGTCTCCGGCGCCTGCCACTCCACCGCCGACACTCTGCGCCCCGCGCTGCAGATCCTCAAGACCGCCCCGGGCACCAAGCTGGTCTCGGCCTTCTTCGTGATGTGCACCGATACCCCGCAGTTCGGCACCGACGGCACGCTGATCTTCGCCGACTGCGGCCTCAACATCAACCCGTCCTCCGACGAGCTCTCCGAGATCGCCATCGCCTCCGCTCACTCCTGGTCCACCTTTATGGGCAGCGTCGAGCCGCACGTGGCCATGCTCTCCTACTCCACCATGGGCTCCGCCGGCGGCGAGGTCGCCAAGAAGGTCCAGGAGGCCGTTAAGTTCTGCAAGGAGAAGGCTCCCGAGCTCGCCATCGATGGCGACCTGCAGCTCGACGCCGCTATCGTTCCCACCGTCGCCCAGCTCAAGGCCCCCGGCTCCTCCGTTGCCGGCAAGGCCAACGTGCTTGTGTTCCCCGATCTCGAGGCCGGCAACATCGGCTACAAGCTGGTCCAGCGCTTCGCCGGCGCCGACGCTTACGGCCCCATCCTGCAGGGCATCGCCAAGCCGGTCAACGACCTTTCGCGCGGCTGCTCTGCCGACGACATCGTGGGTGTCGTAGCCATCACCGCCGTCCAGGCTCAGATGGCTGAGTAGCGGACGTACTCGCCCGAAGGCCGCACAGGTTAACCCCTGAAAACGTCCTCGACCAATGAAACGCCCCCGTTCTGCTCCTTCGGAGCTACGAACGGGGGCGTTTCTGGTCTGCGGAATGTTTTCAGGGGTTAACCTGTGCGGCCTTCTACTATCACGTGGCATTCAGGGAATCTGGGGTGGACGGCGGCTTGGCTACGAGCTGGGGCTGAGAATTTGGATGGATGGGCGACGTTGCTGAGAGCGTATGCGTTGCAGGTAATGACCACTTTGGAGCCATAAGATAGACTGCGTTCCGATTTCTGGCCTTCCGGAAAATGTGTCCCGGTTTGGAGGCTGATTGTGGGATGGAGTTTCCGCCCCGCTCGTCTCGTCCATCAAATAAGGCCTCCGGAGCTCGTTGCTCTGGAGGCCTTTCTCTCAATTGCAGACGAATGCGCTAGTTGCTACCGGTCAGACGCTCGACGTCGTGGGCGATCATGTATTCCTCGTCGGTGGGGATGACCATGACCGTGACGGCGGAGCCGGCAGCGCTGATGACCTGCGGGCCGTTGCCCACGGCCTCGCGGTTCTTATTGTTGTCGATGCGCACGCCCAGCCACTCAAAGCAGTCGCAGAAAGCCTTGCGGATCGACCAGTCGTTCTCGCCGATGCCGGCAGTAAAGGTAATGGTGTCCACGCCCGCCATGGAGGCAATCATGGAACCGGCCTGCTGCATGGCCTTGTAGGCGAACATGTCGAAGGCGAGCAGGCAGCGCTCGTCACCCTCGGAGGCGCGCGTGCGGATGTCGCGGGCGTCGTTGGAGATACCCGAGATGGCAAGCAGACCGGACTGCTTGTTCATCATGTCGTCGACTTCCTGGTAGCTGTAGCCGCCCTCGCGCTGCAGGTAGCACACGGTGGCCGGGTCGATGGAACCGCAACGGGTGCCCATCATCAGGCCGTCGAGCGGCGTGAGGCCCATCGTGGTATCGCGGCACACGCCGTCCTCAATAGCGGCGAGCGAGGCGCCGTTGCCCAGGTGGCACGAAAGCAGACGGTGGCAGCGCGTGCCCAGGATCTCCTTGGCCATCATCCACTCGTAACGGTGGCTCGTGCCGTGGGCGCCGTACTTGCGCACGTGATACTTGTCGCACACGTCCTTGGGCAGCGCGTAGGTGTAGGCGACCTCGGGCATGGTCATGTGGAACGAGGTGTCGAAGACGGCCACGTTGGGCAGCTCCGGATACTTCTCGCGGCAGTATTCGATTGCCGCGGCCTCGCCGTAGTTGTGCAGCGGGGCGAGCGGGGCCACCTCAAGAATCTTAGCCATGACCTCATCGTCGACGACCGCGGAATCATCGAAGTGCCAGCCGCCCTGAACGATACGGTGGCCGATGCCATCGATCGTAAAGTCGGTCTTCTCGAGCTCCTCGAGCACGCGAGCGATAGCAGAGCGATGATCGGGGAAGGGAACCTCCTCGGTCTGCTTGGTGCCACCGTTCTCGGAGTGACCAAAGACGCCCATCTCCGATCCGATACGCTCGCAGTTGCCCTTGGCGAAAACCTCGCGGGTATCGGTATCCAAAAGCTGATATTTAAGGCTCGAGCTGCCGGCGTTGACAACAAGTACGTTCATGAGACTCCTTCGTGATTACAGTACGGTCGGCAAACCTATAAGGCGGCCGTACCTTTAATAAGAAGTTATCAAAATTCAATAAATATCTATTAAGCTCTTCGCCCAAAGAGCATAAAAGGGGGCTGAACGGCACAAGGCCATCCAGTCCCCTCCCCTTGCATCAATTACTTACCGCTAACGATGCGCTCGACGTCGGAAGCGATCATGAACTCCTCATCCGTGGGGATAACGAAGATCTTGACCTTGGAATCCTTGGCGGACAGGCACCAAGCGCCGTCGCCGCGCAGGGCGTTGCGGGCATGGTCCATCTTGACGCCCATGAAGGCCAGACGGTCGGCCACGCCGGCGCGGACAGCCGGAGCGTGCTCACCGATGCCGGCGGTAAAGACCAGGGTGTCCATGCCGCACATGGAAGTGGCCATCTCGGCGGCCTTGGCGGCAATCTTGTAGACGAACATATCGAAGGCGAGCTGGGCCTCGGGGTCGCCGGCAGCGGCGAGCTCCTCAACGTTGCGGCAGTCGTTGGTCATGCCGCCGGTCACAGCCAAAAGGCCGGACTTCTTGTTCATCATCTCGTCGACCTCGTCGAAGGTGAACCCGCCTTCGCGCTGCAGGTAGCACACGGTAGCAGGGTCGATGGAGCCGCAGCGGGTGCCCATCATGACACCGTCGAGCGGCGTCAAGCCCATGGTGGTGTCCATGCACTTGCCGTCCTCGATGGCGCACAGGGAAGCACCGGAACCGATGTGGCACACGACGACCTTGCGAGCCTCGCCGTTGGTCATCTCGGCAACCTTCTTGGAGATGTAGCGGTAGCTGGTGCCGTGGGCGCCGTACTTACGGATGTGCAGCTTGTCGCAGACGTCCTTGGGCAGGGCGTAGGTCTTGGCGACCTCGGGCATATTGAAGTGGAAAGCAGTGTCGTAGACCGTGACGTTGGGCAGGTCGGGATACTGCTCCAGGCAGTACTCGATAACGTTGGCCTCGGGGTTATTGTGCAGCGGGGCGAGCGGAGCGACCTCGCGAATCTTGGCGAGAACGTCCTCGTCGACGAGGGAGGAATCGCCAAAGTACCAACCGCCCTGAACGATGCGGTGGCCGATGCCCTCGATCTTGACGCCGTTGGCCTCGAGGTCCTTCAGGACGACCTCGATGGCGACCTTGTGGTCGGGGAACTCGATGTTCTCGGTCACCTTCTTGGAACCGTTGGCAGCGTGGGTGAAGGTACCGCCGGTAAAGCAGACGCGCTCGCAGGAGCCCTTTGCGGACACCTTGTGGGACTTGGTATCGATGACCTGATACTTAAGCGTCGAAGATCCTGCGTTGACGACCAGAACGTTCATGTGTCTCCCTACTAACAGGCGGTGTGGCGCCGCCAGGTTACATACGCTTCAATAATAAACCCAAACGCCCTCGCGCTCGGGTTTATTGCGTTGATATATAAGTTATCGGTGCCCAAATACTCATGGCCTTTGACTTGTAAGACGAAAGAGCGCGGGGATATACACCAAAGAAGATATCCCGAGCGCTACAAGCAATATGACTCGAATGCCCGCGATGCTGCTCAACGCAGCATTGAACAGATAGAAAAGGATAGCGCCCACCGCCACCATCTGGCTTTGGACCGAAATTAGTGAACAGCGCATCGAAGAATCGACAGCATTTTGAAAAATTGAGTATTTAATTGGCGCAAATAACGAGTAAGCGACCGTCTGCAGTACATAGAACACGGGCAGCAAATAGACCGGAGTAAAGGGAATCAAAAACAGAGCAGTCAGGGAAAGGCGCACGATGCCGCAAATACGCGCAAAACGGCCCTTGTCGACATGAGCAATCACACTGGGCACAATAAGCCCCATGGAGGCCGAGGCAAGGAGCTGGACCGCAATGATCACACCCGAAGCGACGGCATTCATTCCGCGACCCGCAAGCAACAGTGAGAAAAAGTCTTCCAGGGCGACAAAAGCAAATGCCTGAGAGCAGTCCATGATGAACGCTGAACGAAGAATGCCGTTACGCGCAATAGCGGCACCGATCATCTTCGGGCTAATTCCACGCTTAGGTGTCGCTGCAGTGTCCCCTCTTCGCATCTCAGGAATGCAGACAACGACAACCAACGTCAACACCATTGCGATGATATCTGCCGAAAGACCAATGAGATATGCACCGACAGACGAAATGAAACCGCCCACGCAAGCGGAGATGGCATAAGAGGCATAGAAAACAAATCGCTCAACGACATTAAGTCTTACGAGCTGGTCCTGAGAGACGCTGTCAATGTAGATCGCTTCTATGGATCCGCTCACACATGCAACTGCAAATCCTTTGAGAGCAAACGCGCCGATTAAAAGCAAAGGAGAACGGGTGAAAAGTAGGGCGGCGTAGTATCCAAGCATTCCCACGACGCCAACGAGACCGCTTGTCTTTCGTCCAAACCTGTCAGCAATATAACCAGTAGGAACCTCAAGAATGAACTTACTCACTTGGTATGCAATCATCATGCTAGAAATCGCTACCATCGAGAATCCGACGAATTCAAGGTAAACCGTCAGAAAATACAAAATGGTGCTGAAGTTCGACAGAAAAACGAACGTCATATAAAGCAAAACCGTACGGTTTTTCATGCTCCGCCCTCCAAGAGCCAGCAATCTAAATCAGAATCTTGGAAAAGCATGAGGGCAAAGCTGTCAGCTATGTGTTACAAGGCGTCAATAATCACTTGACGTCTCGAAGCCAATTAATTTCACGAAGCAAGATGACGCAATAGGTGCAGAAAAACCGTCTGGTGTCGATCGGTCCAGGCATTTTGTCGATAGCAAAAATAGATGGGCAAGGCCACGTCATGCGAGGCTTCAATGGAGCACTCACTCACTTCTGATCCATCCGATGCGAGAGAGGACCCAGACAAACTCAATATCAATCCCCCGGCTTGAAGAAACTCAGCCTGAGCCCTGCTTCCGTATTCAACATCACGGAAGCGAAAATTGACGAGCTGGGCTTCAGGGCATTGGTTAATCGCATTGAGACAGGGTGACAAATTAATGGGAACAGCGAGCCTGCCGCTCAGTAGCTCGCGAATGGTCATGGCGCCCACAGATTGATGACCCGCTGGACACGAAAGAACCTTGAGCTCCTTTTCACCCAAGTATTTCGAAGAAAGGACGCTGTCCCTTGGTTCCTCAAATGAGATGGCCGCGTCCGAAATTCCAAGCATAAGCGACTCAAAGCATGTGGCCGTTGGCTGATGCCAAACATCAAGGTGAATCTGGGGGTGCGAGCTTTCAAACGAGTCGTACCAGTTTTCGGAAAAAAGACGCCCCCGCCCGTGAAGACAGGGGGCGTAAAGACGGAAGTGGCCGTCGGGCGAAACGCCGCCGTTCCCCGATTGAGCGTACTTTTTGAGATCGTCGACTTGTGCCAGGATCACGCGTGCACGACACGCAAATTCTCTGCCCGCCGGAGACAAAACAGCCTCCCCCGCCGATCGGTCGAGCAAAACAATCTGATACTCAGATTCCAACTTTTTGATTGCCGACGAAACGGCCTGTGGGCTCACGTGAACGGCGCGAGCCGCTTTGCGCACGCCGCCGTAGTTCGCTACCGCTTGAAGGTATTCGAGTTGAGAAAGCTGCATAGGTTACTCCAAAGGCAGCCAAGGCGACGGGCTGTGCGTCCTCAGATGAGGTTCTCGCCCAGGTTCTTGCCGCCGAGGACGTGCATGTGGAAGTGCATGACGGTCTGACCGGCGTTGACGCCCTTGTTGGAGATGACGCGGAAACCGTCCTCCAGGCCCTTGGCCTTAGCGACCTCCTGGATGGCATGGGCCATGGCGCCCATGGTCTCGGCAGGCACGTTGTCGGCGATGTCGCTGTAGTGCTTCTTGGGGATCACGAGCGTGTGGACCGGCGCCTGGGGGTTGAGGTCGTCGAAGGCGATGACCTGGTCGTCCTCGTAGACAACAGTCGAGGGGATCTCGTGGTTGGCGATTTTACAGAAGATGCAATCACACATGGCTGGTTCCTTTCTTACAGACCAAGGTAGTCTTTTTGGGACGGGGCTTTTTTGACTACTTTTTCGCAAAAGCAAGTGCTCGGCGAGCCGTCGCCAAAGGGTAGTCAAAAAAGCCCCGTCCCAAAAAGACTACCCCAAAGTGGGCTGTGGGATGGTTAGAACGAGAGGTTGTCGTCGGTGTTGGCGGCTTCGCCGTCGGCGAGCACGTCGTTGCCGTCGACGTCCTTAAGAAGCACCGAGACCTTCTGCTCGGCATCGGACAGGCGGGTGCGCAGGCTCTTGAGGAGCTCGACGCCGCGGGTATAGCTCTCGAGCGACTCCTCGAGCTCCATATCGCCCGACTCCAGGCTGCGGATGATGAGCTCCAGCTCCTGCGAGGCCTGCTTGTACGTAAGCTGCTCGACCGGGGTCTTCTCTGCCATATCTGTTTCCTTTCCTAAAGGTTTATCGCTATGAAACGCGGGTTACTCGACCGTATCGACCGTTGCAGCCACGTTGCCGTCTGCCATACGCACGCGGATGGCATCGCCGGGCTTAAAGCTCTTGGCGCTCGTAGCCACACCATCATCGCTGTACGCGATGGAATAGCCGCGGGCAAGTACCTTGAGCGGCGACAGGGCATCGAGCGAAGCCGCTGCACGGCCCAAGTCGGAAGCTGACTTGTTGAGCATTGTGCGCCCCTGATGCTCCAGACGGGAACTCGCAAGCGTGAGCGCATGGCGTTTGCCATCGAGCCCCGAGGTGCTTGCGATCAAGCGCTCGGGCAGACGCTCGAAGTTGGAGCGGAAGGCCCCAACCGAACGCGTTATGGCGCCCGACAGTCGATCGGCAGTCAGCGCAAGCTCGGACTCGCGACGCTCGACCATAAACGTTGGATCGTTGAGGCACGGGCGGCACGCGGCCGCATCGAGCGCGTCAACCAAACGAGCCGTATAGGTGTCCCAGGCACGACGACCGCGCTGGTCGAGCATTTCCAGATCGACCTGATCCGACCCGATCATCGAAGCCATCGCGGCACCCAGACGTTGATGGCGCGTCTCGAGCACGTCGGCCAACTCCGTCATAGCCGGCGCCACCGATTCTGCCGCTGCCGTTGGCGTGGAGGCGCGACGGTCGCTCACCATGTCGCAAATCGAGGTATCGGGCTCATGGCCAATGCCGGTCACCACGGGCACGGGGCAAGCCGCCACCGCACGGGCAAGCTCCTCGTCGTTAAAGGTCATGAGGTCCTCGAAGGAGCCGCCGCCACGGACAAGCAAAATGCAATCGGGCGCCGGCGTAATGGCAGCGGCGCGGCGCAAGCCTTCAATAAGCTCTGCCGGCGCGCCCTCGCCCTGGACCTTTGCGCCCACGCAGACAAGCTCGACGAGCGGGTTGCGACGGCGCAGCGTACGCTTGACGTCGTCGATCACGGCGCCCGAAAGCGAGGTGACGACCGCCACGCGTGAGCAGAACACCGGGATACGGCGCTTGCGCGCTTCGTCCATCAGGCCCTCGCGGCGGAGCTTTTCGGCCAGTTGCGCCACTTGTTGACGCAGCAGGCCCTCCCCCGCCAGCGAGAATGAGCGAGCGACAAAGCTCATGCGACCCGTAGGCTTGTAGAGATTGAAGCTGCCCTTAAAGCTTACCTGCATGCCGTCGCGCAGATCGAAGGTGCGCTTAAGGTAGGCGCCCTTCCAGATGATGCAGTCGACGGCCGCCGAGTCGTCCTTAATCTGGAAGTAGCAGTGGCCGCTTCGGGCATTGGGACCACGAAAACCCGTGACCTCACCCAAAACGCTCAACTGCGGAATGGCATCGAGCGCGCCGGCGGCGATCTCCACCGCTTGGCTCACGCTGAGCTCTTTGCGCTCCTGCTCGTCCGATCCGTCGAACTCGGCGGAAACGGTATTGCCGGTCAGATTCCAGCCTGCCACGCAGCCCCCTTTCGTCATCGAGCACAAGGGCTTCGACCCTGCGCAGATTCAAGTCCAACACATAGTACAGCGCCGCGGGGACAAGAATCTCCGCGGCGCCTGTCAAGCCAACTTGTTATCGGTTGGAGTTTCTGTTGTAGCGAGCCATCAGGTAGAGCAGCTGAATAATCGAGGTGAGCGCCGCCGCCACGTAGGTGAGCGCGGCCGCCGTCAGGACCTTCTTGGCACCGTTGACCTGCTTGGAGCTCATGCCCGACTGCTCGATATACGCCACGGCGCGTCGGCTGGCATCGATCTCGACCGGCAGCGTAACCAGCTGGAACAGCACGCTAAACGAGAAGAAGACCAGCGCGAGGGTCGTGAGCCCCGCGATGTTCATGAACAGGCCCATGAGCAGCACGATCGTCCAGGTGTTCTGGGTAAAGTTGACGACGGGAACCAAAGCGGTACGTACCTTCATCATGGCATAACCACTTTGACGCTGGGCAGCATGGCCCGCCTCGTGACAGGCCACGGCAACGCTTGCAACCGACCCGCCCGAACGGTTGGCATCCGACAGATACAGGTTGTTGTCCTGCGGGTTGTAATGATCGGTGAGCTCGCCGGCAACGCCCTTGATACCCACGGCGTTGCAACCGTTGGCATCGAGCATGCGACGAGCGACCGTGGCACCCGTGTCGCCGTCCGAGCGAACCTTGGACCACGTCTTGTACGTCGAGTTGATATAGCTCTGCGCGGCAAGGCCAAGCACCGTGCAGACAAGAACAACCAGCAGGTACAGCGGGTCAATGCCAAAGCCGTATCCATAGTAATAAGGCATGCGAATTCCTCCGAATCGAGTTACACGTTGGAGGCATTCTACCCACTCAGCCGGCTAGGCTTCCCTATAACAGTTCAATCTTTCCGTCCTTCACGGTGAGCCCCATATTGCCGGAAAGCAGATCGTCCAGACGCGAACCCACGAGCTCAAAGCGCCAGCCTTCGCGCAGGGGGCTCTGCTCGGGATGCTCAATATAGTCGGCCAGGTCATCGCGCGAGGCAATGACCGAGGTCGCCACGCCCGAGCGCTCGGCAACCAGGCGAATGAGCGCATACATCAGGTCCGTCACGCTCTCCAACTCCGGCGAAATCTGACGGTGCCCGCGCACCATGAGCGGCAGGCGATCGTGTGGGCAGCTCGCACCGCGCTTAATGGCCATGAGCGCGCCGTCCACGTCGCGCTCCCCCAGCTGGTCGGTACCGCGAATGCTGCGGAACTCCTCAACACGAACGGGATTACGTTTAACCAGGGCCAGCAGCGTATCGTCGGACATGACCCACTTGCGCGGGATGTTGCGGCGCTCGGCGCGGTCCTCGCGCCAAGCGGCAAGCTCGCGTGCGATGCCCAACTGGTGACGGCTACACGAGTTGATGCGCTTGACCTTGCGAAACGCCTCATGGCGGTCGGCGCGGTAGTGCGACTCGTCGGCCAGCGGACGCAACTCGTCGAGCACCCAGTCCACCCGGCCCAGCTCGCGCAGGCGACTCATCATCTCGGTATAGGCGACGATCAAGTACTTGACGTCATCGATCGCGTACTCGACCTGCTTATCAGTCAGCGGGCGGCGCGACCAGTCGGTCAGCGACTCGGTCTTGGGCAATGAGACGCCACAAAACGTCTGCACGAGCGCGCCGTAGGAAATCTGCTGGCGCTCGCCCAAAAAGGCGGCGGCCGCCTGCGTGTCAAAAATGGGACGCGGCAGCACGCCCACGGTATGGAGCATGACCTCCATATCCTGCGAGCAGGCGTGGAAGACCTTAGTCACGCTCTCGTCGGCCATAAGCTCGGCAAGCGGCGACAGGTCGTCGATCACCAAAGGATCGACCGCGACGCTCTCGGCAGGGGTGGCAATCTGAACCAAGCACAGGCGCGGATGGAACGTGCGCTCGCGCAAAAACTCGGTATCGACGGCAATCGCGTCGAACTCACGGGCGCGCTGGCAAAAGTCGAGTAGAGCCTGATGTGTGGAAATGTACATATCAACCCATCGAATAAGGTTAGGCCCGAAAAACACGGGTAGGATATCGGCATTGCCTTACAACTATACTCGGTTAGTCACAGAACGGGAACGTAAGTATGCGCTGCCTTATCATCCACAACCCGGCATCGGGCCCCAGCTCAGATGAAATCTACGCATTCACGCACGCCCTCGCGCAGGGCGGCGACGAGGTCGTGATGCGTTTTATCGGCGATGGCATGGAGCCCGAGGACGCCGTGGCAGACGTGCGCGAGTTTGATCGCGTGGTCGTTTCGGGCGGCGACGGCACCGTCTCCAACGTGCTCGACCAGATGCGCGGATGCGGTGTCCCCACGCTCGTCTTCCCCTCCGGCACAGCCTGCCTGTTCTTCAACAACATCGGCAATGCCCCCGAGGCAGCGGCGCTTGCCAAGGCTTGCCGCGCCGGTCGCACGGTCAAAGTGGACATGGGCGAGCTCTTTTGGCTCGACGAGAACGGCAACGAGAAGCGCCACGGCTTTATCATCATCGCCGGCTCGGGCTTCGACGCCGAGATCATGATGAAGGCCGCCCCCGCCAAAAACGACATCGGCGAGATCGCCTATTTCCTGTCGGCGCTCGCCACACCCAACCCCACGGTGGCGCATTTTACGATTGAGCATGACGGCATTGTCGAGGAGCTCGATGGCATCTGCTGCATGGCCGGCAACACCTCGGTCATTCAAAACGACATCAACCTGTTCCCCGACTGCCGCATGAACGACGGCATGGTCGACATCGCGGTCATCGAGCCCGTAAAAACCGTCCAGCTCCTGCCCACTGTGATCACCGCCGCGCTCGACCCCGCCGGCAAGGTGCTCGGCCGTCCGCAGTTCAAGATCATCCAGACCAAGGAAGCCAAAATCACCTGCACGCCGTCGCTGGGCATGCAGTTCGATGGCGAGATCATCTCCAGCAACTCGGGCGTCTTTGGAGCCCGCGCGCTTCCGCAATGCCTCGACCTCATCGTCGACGAATTCTCCCCGCTCGGAAAATAGGAGGACCCCATGAACGACAATCCCCTGCTCGGCTTTATCGTCATTGTTCTGGCCATGCTCGTCGGCTATGCGATTAACGTGATCCACCGCCGGAAGAAGTAATTCCACATTGGTATGATATTCATCCAATTATCGTCTCCCCTGTTGTTTATGCATTTGCACGACAGCGGGGGATTTTTCTTTGTGCCCCGTGCAAGGCGCTTTATTCAGGTACAGTAATTGCAGGGCGTCTTTATTTAAATAAAGCTAGATAATGAGTATTCTTGTCCGCTCATCGCATATTTTAGGACGCTCATCGAGTATTTCATCGAAATAGATGAATACTATTGAGACTTCCTATAGGCTAATAGATGTATTTATTAGCTGAAATCCTGCACGGTTCCGCGGGGTTTCAACGGTTGGGAGGGATTATGAGGTTTACTCATCCTGTCAACACGCTCAAAAAGCTCGGCTGCGGCCTTGCGTTTGGAGCAACGGCCATCATGGCCATGCCGACTTCGGCACTCGCCTGCACCCAGATCTACATGGGCAGCAAGCTCACGGCAGACGGCAACACGTACTACGGCCGTTCCGAGGACTTCGGTCCGCGCTATGTCAAGCACTTTGGCATTGAGCCCGCACACAAGGACGGCAACGAGTACACCTCGGTCGAGTCCGGTTTTGAGTACAAGTCCAAGGGGCGCAACCTACCGCTACACCTTCGTTCGCGACAACCCCTCGCAGTGGGAAGATCGCTACGACGCATATTCCGAGGCAGGCATCAACGAGAAGGGCGTCTCCTGCTCTGCCACGCTGAGCACCTCCTATAACGAGAAGGCCGAAGAGGCCGACCCCATCACCGAGGAGACTGGCATTGGCGAATACAGCTATGCCAGCGTCATCCTGGGCGAGAGCGCCACGGCCCGCGAGGGCGTCGAGCTCATCGGCAGCCTGATCGACGAGCAGGGCGTCTGCTCCAACGACCAGATCATCATCGCCGACAGCACCGAGACCTGGTTGTTCGCCGCGCTTTCCGGCCATCAGTGGATTGCTATGAAGCTCGCCGATGACATCGCCTCGCTCAACCCCAACATCGGCAACCTCACCTATAACGTCGACCTCGATGACACCGAGAACTGTCTCCATTCCGAAGGCATCGAGTCCATGCCTAAGGAGAAGGGCTTTGCCGAGTACACCGACGGCAAGTTCGACGTCGCCAAGACCTACGGCGAGGAGATTAGCGAGGCCGGTATGCACCAGTGGTCGCGCTATATCCAGGGTCGTGATTACTTCATGGCTCCGCTTGCCGAGGGCACCGACTACGAGATCGTCAAGGACGAGCGCGAAGAGGCTCGCGCCACGACCGGCGCCCTGGTCCACGAGATGCAGCCGCTGTTCTTCCAGCCCGGCAAGTCCGACTGGAACACCTTTGAGATGATTCGTTCCTTCGCCGCTCGCGGCGAGAATGTCGCCGGCCTCAACGCCAACACCGACGGCGCCTATGCCATCGGCTCCAACCGCAACACCGAGATCCACACCTTCCAGATCCGTCAGGGCATGGACCCCGAGATCGCGACCATTCAGTGGGAGATGCTCTCCAACGCCGAATTCTCCGTCGCCATCCCCTTCTACTCCGCACTGCTCACCGAGGTCAGCCCCTACTTCAGCGATCAGGATGTCTCCTTCGATCACTGCGAAGAGGAAGACGTCGTGAACAACGAGGAGCCCAAGAACTCCATCAACTACGTCCTCATGGACATCAACACGCTCGCCTATGAGAACCGCGACCACTGCGCCACCGGCGTCCGCGCCTATCTCGACGCCCTGCAGAAGGAACTCATCGAGCAGAACCTGACCGTCGACGAGGCCATGCAGGCCGAAGAAGGCACCGAGGCCCGTACCGCCCTGGCCAACAAGGCCGGCAAGGCTGCAACCAAGAACACCTATGTTAAGTGCAAGGCCATGCTCGAGGAGATGCGCGACTACCTCAAGGAGGGCGATTTCTCCGAGGAGTTCGTCCCGAGTGACTACGATGCTGACAACGACTGCCTGGTCGAGTCCATCACCTACGCCGACGAGGCCCTTTCCGATGAGGACGTGGCCGAGCCCGAGGCCGAAGAGGAAGAGGCCGCCGAGGAGAAGTCCGAGGGCAACAACATGGCCGCCATGGCCGTTGGCGCCGTCGTCATCATCGGTGTCTGCGCCTACGTGATCTATCGTCGCAAGAAGGCCTAAGACCCTCATGTCCTAGCTGAGCGGGCGGGGCACATGAGTCACCTCACCCGCTTAGCCCGCTCTTATTGACCGACGGGAAACCCGCCTGAAATCTTTTCAAAAAAGATTTCCCCGCAAACACTTTGCTGTGCTATAGTGCAGCGCAACAGCAATCAGGTGCTACTGCGCCACGGCATCACGAAAGGAGCCACCGATATGAAGAACACGATGAAGTCTCTCAACAACTGGTGGTGGCGTGATGCGAATACGATCGGTCGACGGTGAGTCCCTCACGCCTGTTTTTGCGCTCTAGGTGATTGGAAGGCCTCCGGTTTCGACCGGGGGCCTTTTTCTATCTCGAGCCCGATCGCATTCGCATCACGCGCCTCCGCTTTTCTCTTACACCCCCTTCCGAAAGGATTTTCACCATGTCCCAGAACACCACCGCCACCCAGCCCCGTACCGTCCAGACCGCCGACCGCGGCAAGCTCGATGTCCGCGCCCTTGTCCTGCTCGCCATCCTGCTTGCCGCCGGCTTCATCCTCAACTTCACCGTCGGTAAGGCCATCTCGGGCATCTCGGGCGGCATGATCAGCCCCGAGTTCATCATCTCGGCCTTCTGCCTCACCATCCTGGTCGTTCGCCCCAACATCGGTCAGGCGCTCGTGATCGGCCTTATCTCGGCCGCCGTGATCCAGATCACCACCACCTCGCCGTTCATCGATTTTGCCGCCGAGGGCATCGCCGCCATGCTTATGGCCGCCATCGTCAACGCCGCCGGCAAGAACGGTCAAGTTAAGCCTGTCGTCGCCATTGTCGCCACCTTCGTGACCACCTTTGTCTCGGGCGTTATCTTCATGATCATCAAGATGGCAATGCTCGGCGTGGTGGGCGAGCTCGCTGCCGCCATGCTGCCTGTCGTCGCCATGACCGCCGTCTTTAACGCCATTCTGGTCGGTGCCCTCTACTTGCCCATCCAGAAGGCCCTTAAGCTCAACTAACCCGCTCGGCTTTACGAGCCACCCCATCTTGGCGTTCATTCGTCGCTCGCGTGCCCAAGTACGCTTCGCTCCTCTTTCGCGCCAACCTGGGGCCCCTCGTAAAGCCGTCTCCGTGCTTCACCACCAAAGACCGTCCCAAACAACGAGCTTTTTTGGGGACGGTCTTAAACAACTGGTCATTTAAGAACGTCCCCAATAGCTATGAAAGGTATCCATGGAAACGATCATCAACGTCGACGATGTCTCGTTCTCCTATGGCACGCAGACCGAGCAGGCGCTCAGCCACATCTCGCTCAGCGTGAACAAGGGAGATTTCATCGGCATCATCGGGCCCTCGGGCGCCGGCAAGTCCACGCTTGCCGCCTGCCTGTCGGGTGCCGTGCCCCACCACTACACCGGAACGTTCTTTGGGGCCGTCATGGTTGACGGCCACGACACCTGCGAAGCCTCGCTCACCGACGTGTCGCAAATCGTCGGCAGTGTGCTGCAGGATATCGACACGCAGATGGTCGCTTCGGTCGTCGAGGACGAGATGCTCTTTGGCCTGGAGAACTTTGGCGTCCCTCACGACCAGATCGAGCAGCGTGTAAACGAGACGCTCGAGACCGTCGGTATCAGCGACCTGCGCGACCGCGAGATCGCCACCCTCTCGGGCGGACAGAAGCAAAAGGTGGCCATCGCCGCCATCCTCGCCATGCGCCCCCGCGTACTGGTGCTCGACGAGCCCACCGCAGCACTCGACCCAGCCAGCTCCACGCTGGTCTTCGAGACCCTGCGTGAGGCAAACCGCGCACTCGGCATCACCATCGTCGTCGTTGAGCAAAAGGTCGCCCTGCTCTCGGAGTACTGCAACCGCGTGCTCGTGCTCAACCATGGCGAAATCGCGCTGCAGGGCGAGCCGCACGAGGTCTTTGCGCATACCGATGAGCTCCGCACCATCGGCGTCGACTGCCCCCGCGTCACACGCATCTTCAATAGTCTCGAGGCCGATGGCCTGGCAAACGGAACCCCTTGCTTGGATGTCGACGAAGCAGAGCGTCTGATTTCGGGCATCGTCGACCCCGCACGCGCTGCTAGCGACACCCAAGCGCCCGCCGGCTCACCGCACGCACCGTCGCTGCGCCCGCACGCCAAGGACGCCGAGCCCGTGCTCACCTTCGATCACGTTGAGTTTGCCTACCCCAACGGCGGCGCTGCCGTCCACGACCTCAACCTGACCCTCTACCCCGGCGAGCTCGTGGGCATCGTCGGCCAAAACGGCGCCGGCAAGACTACGCTTACCAAACTGCTCACGGGCCTGCTTAAGCCTGCCTCGGGCAGCGTGCGCGTTACGGGCCTGGACACCGCCGCGGTCCCCACAAGTCGCATCGCCCGCGAGGTCGCAACGCTCTTCCAAAACCCCGACCGCCAGATCTGCAAGGATACCGTGCTCGACGAGGTCGCTTTTGGACTGGAGCTTGCCGGCATCGACCGCGCCGAGGCCCTGCGTCGTGCTCAGCTCGTCATCGACCGCTTTGGCCTGCCCGCCGACGAGGCGCCCTTCTCGCTTTCGCGCGGCCAGCGACAAATGGTGGCGCTCGCCTCCGTCGTGGTCGTAGAGCCCAAGATCGTAGTACTCGACGAACCCACGAGCGGCCTTGACTACCGTGAGTGCATGACCGTCATGGAAACGGTACGCACCATGGCCGAGCGCGGCTGCGCCGTAATCATGGTCTGCCACGATATGGAAGTCGTTTCCGACTTTGCCGAACGTATCGTTGTGATGGCCGACGGCCGTATCCTCGACCGCGGACGCACGCACGAGCTGTTCTCGAATATTGAGCTCATGCAGCGTGCCTACGTGGAGCCGCCCCAGGTCATTGAACTCTCGCGCCGCTTGGCATCCTCCGTCTCCCCCGCTTTTGCGCAGGTGAGCGAGGTCACCGATATCGTTCGCATTACCAAGGAGATGGTCCGCCGTGGTTAACGTCATCGACTATATGCCGGGCGATACGCTGCTGCATCGCCTGAACCCGGTCGTCAAACTGGGCCTTGCCGCCGCCATCATCATCGGCATCTTCTTGTCCGACACCTATGTGGCGCTGTTGGGCTTTTTGGCACTCACCCTTGCGCTGGGCGCCTACGCCGGCGTCGTCAATCGCCTGTTCTCGCTACTCAAGCTGCTGATTCCGCTCGCACTTATCATGTTGTTGCTCCAGCTGGCCTTTATGCGCGATGGCAACGTGGTATGGGGCTTTATCACCGACACGGGGCTCCTCACCGGATCAAAGGCCTGCCTGCGTCTGCTGGGTGTGGCATTGCCACTCATCCTCATGCTCATGGTGACCAAGCTCAACGACCTTGCCAACGCCTGCGTCGAGGTGCTGCACGTGCCCTATCGCTACGCCTTCACCTTTACCACGGCACTGCGCTTTGTGCCGGTGTTTGGCCAGGAGATGAACGCCATCATGGAGGCGCAGACCGCACGCGGCGTCGAGTACGACACCAAGAACCCCATCAAGAAGCTCAAACTCATGCTGCCGCTTTGCGTTCCGCTGCTTATCTCAAGCGTGGGCAAGACCGACGCCACCGCGCTTGCCGCCGAGCAGCGCGGCTTCTACCTGCGCACGCGCGCCAGCTCGTACAAGCGCTATCCCATCAAGGGTCTGGACATCGCCGTGCTCGTCATCAGCGCCGCCCTCATCATCTTGGGATTCCTGTTCTAGCAATCGCCAGCGGCAACCGATACATGCAAAAGGCCTCGGCTCGCGCCAAACGAGCCGAGGCCTTTACTGTTTCCCCAGATAAAACCTACCAAAATTAACCTGTCCCTTTTTGGTAGGTATGGGGCTATTGGCGATAGGGGGCGCCGCTGCGAATGATGGACTCGCGCACCAGGACGTCCATGGCGTCTAGGGTAATCTCGGGCATCTCGCGGTACTTCTGCAACACCGAGAGCTCCGTGCAGGCCAGAATGACGCGGTCGCAGCCGCTGCGGGCAAACTCCCACATCACGCGGTCGAACTTATCCATATCGGGCTCACGTCCGGCCTTCACGTCGTCGTAGATGAGCGACATCACGTCGGCCTGGCGCTTCTCGCTGGGATAGACGACCTCAACGCCCGCCGCCTCACACTCGCGCCCATAGACGCCCGCACCCACGGTGCCATCGGTACCCATGATGCCGATCTTGCGCACCGGCTCGGCCGGCATGCTCAGGTTGGGATCGAACTCGCACTCCCCCATCACCGCGCCCGCTAGGGCATAGCGCACCGACTCGCGCGGCATGTGGATAATCGGCACCTTCGTAAACGACTGGATCTGGTCGTAGAAGTAATGCGACGTGTTGCAGGGAATCGCGATGTGCGCACAGCCCAGCGACTCGAGCGCCTGGGCGCACTCCTTCATGGTCGCCAGCAGCTCGGCATGTTCACCGGTCTTGATGGCCAGCGTGCGGTCGGGCATGGTCGACTTGGAAAGCACCACCATGTCGATATGCTCTTGGTCGCAGGCAGCAGCCGTATGGCGCACCACCTGGTCGTAGTAATACGACGTGGCCTCGGCGCCCATGCCGCCGATAACTCCCAGCTTTTCCATCGCCGCCTCCTTGGTGACGCTTGCGCAATTGCGCGTATCATACCCGCGCCCGCCCGATGCAAACCGGACGGGCGCCGCACTCATCTACTTGTAATACGTCTTGAACAGTTTAAAGTGGCGCAGCTTGGTGTGCCACATGCGCAGCCAGCGGTTAAAGACAAAGTCGCCCTTCATAAACGAGGGGTCGGCGCCCTTGCCTTCCTTATCCAGGCGATGCACCTTAGCGCGCAACTCGGGATCCTTAACGTACTTGTCGACGACGCCCATGGGGACGACCATCCACAGCGCCTCGTCCTGCGCCGTCACAAACTCCGGCTCAAACGGGCGGTTGAACACATACTCATCCACCACATACTTGGCAACGTTAAAACCGCTGTTGGTAACATAGTAGTTGCTGCGGCCCTGGCGGGTATTGAAGTCGAAGAACTTAAACGAGCCATCGCGTTCGTCATACTTAACGTCAAAGTTGGAATAGCCCACAAAGTGAAGGTCCTCGAGCAGCTTGCGCACGCCGCCCATGAGCTCGTCGTTGGGTTCGGTGATGATACAGGCATGGTTGCCAACGCCATGGGGCTGATGCTCCTCGAGCAGTACGTGGCCCAGGCACATCATGCGTACCTTACCGTTGCGATCGGAATAGCTGGTGAGCACGCGCATGTACTCGTCGTTGCCGGGTACGCGGTCCTGCAAGATCAGGTCATCGGTGTAGCCGCTGGCATAGGAGTCACGGATAACCTGCTCTAGCTCGGCGCGATCGGCAATCTCATAAGCCTTCTTCTGTCCCTCAAACTCATGCTGCCACCACATGATGCCGTCGGACGGCTTCAGGATCATCGGGAACGGGAAGTCGATCTGGTCGAGCACTTCGGCCGGCGCCTCGCCTTGCGCGTTGAGCATCTGCGCAGTAAAGGTAAAGGTATGCGGATACGGCACGCCGTGCTTCTCGCACAGCTCGTAGAAGATCTCCTTCTTCTGGCACTGCTCGAGCATGCTGTAGGGTGCATAGGGCGCAACGATGTTATCCGCCAGCTCATCGGCATCCTTTGCCTGGGCCACCAGGGCAACATAGTTATCGCCGCAGCCCATCAGGACGATCGTCTTATCGGCATGCGCCTGGGCAATGCCGTTGACGGTCTCGAGCATCACGGGCATGGTATCGATGTCGACATTGGGCGTGTAGTCGATAATCTGGCTTCGATACGCAGGGCCCGTCTGATACTTGCCAAAGACCAGACTCTTGACCTGATACTCTTCGTAGAAGGCGCGCGCCACCGAATAGGCGTTGATGTCGCCACCGAGCAGCACGGGAATGAACTCGCGCTCTGTAAATTGCAATGCCATGGAAACTTCCTATCATGAACTGCCCGCACAACGGGCGGTCTTAGTGCAACCGATTCATTCTAGCGTGCCAAACCGCCAGCACCCAAAGTTCCACCGTATCTATGGCAATCGGAGGATCAGACTCGAGCAAAGACGGCGCTCACCGCTGTACGACAACGGGCAATGAACCTACCGTTGTTGTAGGATTCAACATATTGTCAATCTCATAAGCGAAAGGCGCACACGTGCCCCAAGAACATCTGACCGACAACCCCATCCTTGACGCCGCAAAACGCGAGCTAGCGGAACGTTCTCAAACGACCGCTCCCCTACGCACCGCCAGCAACGTCTACGAAGGACCCGCCTGCATCGTTTCGATTAACACGTCGGCGCACAAAGGCACACGCAAGTCGCCCGTCGCCGATGGGCACGATACCGTCATTGAGCAGTTTGGCCTCGCTTCCGATGCACACGCCGGGCATTGGCACCGCCAAGTCTCGTTTTTGGCCGCAGAATCAATCCAGACGGCGCAGCATCGCGGGCTCGATGTGCACGAAGGCGACTTTGGGGAGAACTTCACCACACAAGGTATCAACCTGCTTTCGCTCCCCCTGGGCACACAGCTCAAGATCGGCAACGACGTTCTGGTCGAGATCAGCCAGATCGGCAAGGTCTGCCACACCCGCTGTGCTATCTACTATCTCGCCGGTGATTGCATCTTTCCCCACGAGGGCATTTTCGGTGTGGTGCTTCGAGGCGGAGAGGTGCATGTCGGAGACGATATCCAAACAGTCAAGCTCGGCGACGGCACGTGTTCCTTCACCCCAGCCGAGGCGCTCGAAGAAATTGAGCAGGCTCGCCGCGAGGGAACCCTATAGGTGCAAAACCCCATGTTGGAGTAGCCCTTAAGGCGTGAATCTGCGATCAGACCGAGTTCCGTAACGTTAAAGTTGAACTCTATGGTTTCTCAACAATTCACTATAACTGCAGGTCAAAGCCAAAGCCTCAAGTTCAACTTGACCCTTTGGAACCTTTAAGGTTCAAGTTGAGGTCGAAAGCAGTAGTAGAATACCGTTCGAACCATAACCTACGATTGATTGCAGAGGGATTGGATGCAGCATTCGAATCATCGCGTCGCAGCGCTCATCGCGTCGAAGCCGGCTCGTATCATCACGAGCGCCGCACTCGCTGTCGCACTGACTGCCACGCCGATGCTCTCCCCCGTTGCGGCATATGCCGCCTCGCAGGCAACGCAGGATCAGCTTTCCGCCGCGCAGCAAAAAATCGAAGCCGCCACGAGCGCCTACAACGATGCCCGCACCAAACTCGACGACCTGCAAAAGCAGATCGACTCCAATGAGGCGAGCATCGAGGAAATCGAGGCCAAGCTTCCCGAGCAGCAGGCCAAGGCAAGCTCCGCCATGCGCGATCTGTACAAGTACCAGAAGGGCACCAATCCCATCGTGAGCTTCCTGGTCAACGCGCAGAGCCTGGGTGAGTTCATCACCACCTGCAAATACACCAACCAGATCACGAGCTCGAGCGTCGATGAGATCGAAGAGCTCAACAACATGCAAACCGAACTCGAGCAGAACAAAGCTGAGCTCCAGCAGGCCAAATCCCAGCTTGAAGCAGAGCAGAAAAACGCCGAGGATGCGCTGGCGCAGGCCCAGCAGCTCCGCAGCGAGGCACAGGCAAAAGCCGAGCAGGAAAATGCCGCCGAGCTCGCCAAGCTTGAGGCCGATAAGGCCGCTGCCGCCGAGAAGCTCTCGGGCGAGGGCGTAAGCGGCAGCAATTCCAGCAGCCAGGCCACCAACACCAACACCACCATCGACACCACGGTGAACAACGCCAATACCGGTAACTCCGATTACGATTCGTTCATTAATGAGTGGACGAACCGCATCGACAATTATCTTGCCGGCTCCCCCATGGCAGGCCAGGGCTACAACTTTGCCGTCGCCGCTTGGAATACCGGTGTCGACCCCCGTTGGTCCCCCGCCATCGCCTGCATCGAGAGCACCAAGGGCGCTTATTGCGCCAATTCCTACAACGCCTGGGGCTGGAGTGCCCGTGGCGGCGGTTGGCGCAGCTTTGGCAGCTGGAGCGAGGGCATCTCCGCTCATGTTGCCTACCTGGGCGCCAACTACGGCTCCACCCTTACTCCGGCAGCGGCCAAAAAGTACTGCCCACCCACGTGGCAGGACTGGTACAACAAGGTTGCTTCCCAGATGAACCGCATCTAAATGCAACTCAAAGGGCCCCACGGGGCCCTTTCTTGTTTAGGAGACGACGCCGGTCGCATTGCCGACGACAATAACCACGATCGTGATGGCGACCATAATTCCCAACGCTTTGAGCCACAGTGTGACAAACTCACGACCTCGATAACGATCGAGCACGGGAAAGCGACGCCTAAGCCTGCGGCGGTCGAGCATGCCAAACGTAACGAGCAGCACCATGCCGTCAACCATAAGAAAATACTCAAGGGCCAAAAACCACACTGGATAGCTGCGGTTGGCTCCCGTGGGTTGGAATACGGCAAAATGGCTTCCAACCAGCAGCAGCAAGGTCGCCGCATAGATAAAGCCGTTCCATATACGCCCGATGGGCTCCGGAATCCGGGAAAGTAGGCTCATGCGACAAGGAACCACCGGCGAGGCGCCCTTGGACTGCCGCTCGAAAGATGACGCCGTTTGCGGAGCAACCTGCGTCACTGAAGGCCCCGTCGCGCCAATCGAGCCAGACTCAGGCAGGCACAGCCCATACGCCGCGCGCACGGCATGCCCGAGCGCCTTCGCACTTGCAAAACGCTTGGCCGGATCGAGCGCCATCGCCATGCAGATAACATCGGCGAGCAGGGCGGGGACGTCACACGCCTCGCACTGCTCGCGCATATCCCGCCCCGGTTTGGGGTCGGTCCCAGTCAGGCAAAAGAACAACAGCGCGCCAAGCGCGTAGACATCGCTACGAACACTCGTCTGGCCAAAACCGTACTGCTCGGGCGGCGCATAGGGGCGTGTGCCAAACTTAACGGTATCGGAATCGGCCCCCTCGCGCCACACGCGCGCGATTCCCAAATCGATAATCACCAGGGACGAAAACGTCATGCCGGCATCGGGCGCATATCGTGCCCCCGAAACAATAATGTTCGACGGTTTCAGATCGCGATGAATCACCGGTACCGGCGTCTCCCCCGCTAACTCAAATCCGGCGTGAAGCTCTTCTGCCGCATCGCAGAGGGCGACAAACAACTCGCGCGCGTAATCGGGCGTGGCGCCCAGCCGGCCTACGAGTGCCTCGAGCGTCTCACCTTCGACATACTCCATGACCACATTCAGCTCATCGCCCACACGGCGGCAATCAACGAGTCTTGGCAGGTGCTCAAATCTGCGACCCGCCCGTTGGGCCAAAAACAGGCGCTCGTAGGCCCCACCGATGTGCGCTGAGGCGTCGATGCGCTTTCGGACGAAGGGGCCAAGCGAGCCGCCGCCCGAGCCCTCAAAGTAAACGAGTTCGGTCGTCTCGACCGGCGAGCACTTAAGTACACGGTCCACACGGTAGCTGTCATCGCGGGCAAGCGAAGACAGGTGCTCTGCGAGCGCTACCGCCAATTCGTCGTCGGCATATGTGAGGTCCTGAGTATCCATAGCGTCCATAATAACGCAGGGCGCGGACACCATATGGCATCCGCGCCCCGCACATTTACGGGTTTAATTAACCCCACGCAGCCCGGTATCGGCTGCTAGCTCACCGTCTCCTCGCCAAAGCGGTACAGCTCCTCGTTAACCTTTTGCAAGCTGCAGCCTCGATCAATGCAAAAGATGATGATGGCGTCGCGACGATCCTTACAGTTGAGCACATTGGCACCGGCGGCCGACAGGACTCGGTTGGTCTCCTTGAGCGTCAGCGCCATGGCAAAGGCAATCTGCAGTACCTTGTCGCGACCCGGATGGCGCGCGCCGGTAAAGATCTGGTAGCCAAAGGTCTCGTTGAGGTCGGCCATGCGCACGACGTGCGAACGCTCCAACCCCTTTTCTTGCAATAGCTGCTTCAGATACTCCGAAAGCGACGGGGCGGAAAAGTCATGCTCCTTGATATAGCCATCGATGCTTGGCGCGTCGAGCAGCTCGTTGAGCAACTCCTCGGTCAACTTTTTATCGGGCATATGGCCTCACCTCCCTGCAAATTGCCGGCATCATAACGCTAGGCAAGAACCCAGCTTGCGGTGGCAGACTTATCAAACACGTTGGCGAAGTACAGAGCCTTTTTGATGTCGCCGTCAAAATAAATGTTACCCGAAACGGAACCGCCCGCAGCAAGAGTGCCCGACTGCAGCTCATCGGAACCCTCGCTATAGTAGCCCTGGTTTTGCTGGGCACCGTTTGCGTCTTCGCCCTTCCAGTCGTAGATGTTGTAGTCCGCGCCCTCATCACCGTTGTTGACGTACGTGACGTGAATGCCCGTCATGGTCGAGCCATCATAATTGGTCAAACCCGTCTGAACGGCATCGACGACGACAGCGAGACCAGTGCTCGTGGTCACGGTCGTGCCGACAGCCAGATCGGTCGTTGCCTGCTCTTCCTTCTTGGGCTCTTCCTTCTTGTCGCTATCGCCGGCGTCCTCGGTAACAGTTGCCTTATCGCTCCCACAACCGGCAAGCAGGCCGACAGTTCCCAGGGCGACAGTTGCAAACGCGCCAAGCGCAGCGCGACGGCTCAACAGCATTTCGGTCTCGGGCTTTTTCATAATGCATCCTTCCTACGATCCGGCTACCGCGCCGGCACACAGCACATCGTAGGAAGGATTGAACGGGAATTCATTAGCTCGCAGCTAATTTGAACCCTTAGTTTTCAGTTTTAAGCTACCGCTGACAGCTCGACCTTCCGGCAGAAGGCGGACTCGTGGATCCCCAGTGCGCACACGATGTCGCCGTTGGAAAGGCCGTCCGCCTTGAAGCGGACCGCCTCGCCCACCATCTCCTGCGTCAGCTTCGGATGCCTTGCCATGCGAATCACCCCCGTGAGCCTCGATAGGTTTCCTCACGGTGGATTCCGCAGGCGCATCACAAAGGCACGGGAAAGGCGGAGCTGTGTCCCGTCGTTTCCGTCGGAGCGCGCTCTACCTTCCCGCTCAGTCTACCATCAGGTGTCGCCTTGGAGCCCCTATAGCCTCACGTTCGCCGGTACGGGGCGCGCGCAAACGTAACGCTCCACGGGCGTCTTCCCGCCTTCCCCGTACAGCCTCTCCGCCGCCTCCGGGCATAGGTCGCGCGTCAGCCGGATGATGTCGGCGTCCACGGCGGTAGGCAGGAACGCGTCGCGCGCGGGGTCGAACAGACGCTCATTGTGGGCGACGCGGTTCCTTACCTTGTTGATCGCGTAAATCGTGCGGTTCAACTCCGCGCGGTTGATACCGCGCGGCCACGCGGCATGGAGGTAGGGAATCCACAAGTCGCGTTCGCGGCTACGGTCGGTGAGGTGGGACCAGAAACCCATCATGAGGTTCGAGATGACCTGATCCGGGTCGCTCGGGTCGTGGGAGCGCCCCTGTGCCTGGGAGATCGCCTTGCGGTTCGCCACGTTGACGTCGAGGAGCCGCTTCGACCTGCTCGTGCGCATGATCGGCGCGCGCACCGGCGAGGCGTCGTCGAGGAGCCAGTGGCCCTCGCCGCCCCAGCTCTCTCGCAGCGCCCTGTCGTAGGCGTTGCGCAGCGCGACCTCGAAGTGGGAGATGTCAGCGACGAGGACCTTGCAGAGCCCGACGTTCCAGAGGTACAGGTCGAACGCATCCTCTATATCACCGTCGCACGCCGCGAGGTACGGAGAGAGCCGCGCGGGAGAGAGCCATCGCTCAGCCCATTCCCTTGTGTTGCAGCTCGGAAGAGATTGCTCGGGCGCCCCGGCCATCGAACACCTCCTATAGACATGATTCAGGCCCGGTGACATGCAAGCAGCGGTCATCCCGGGCCCATCGATACGTATCTTACCCACTTCCGCGGATTTCAACAAGTCGTTTCCGGATGAGGTACAGAATACCGTCATCACAGAAGGGACATCACTTGTTCTGTTCGCGTCGGCACTTCGGATACTCAGGCCGGTCAGCTGGCTATGAGGACGAACCCGACGACTGAGAAGAAGACGACGGCAAGCGCAACCACACCGGTCGCGATCAGGATCAGGGCATTGGCGGCGCGAAGGAGGGAGACAGTCCGGTCGTCGTAAGCCTTCCTCGATGCGTAGTAGGCCTCCAGGGAGTCACATGTCGTCCTCGCGGCGTCGAGCTCGCTGGCGAAGACCCCCTCGAGGGCGTCGGATATGGATTTCGGAGAGTCGAGGACGCAATACTTCCTCCTGCGTATGGCAAGGAGGCAGAGCACGAAGCCCGCGGCATAGCAGAGCATCGACAGGAGATAGGCGGCGAGGAGAATCTCCCTCTGCCAGACGGACGAGAAACAGGAGAATAGCGGCTCCGCGACCGTGACGAGTGCGACGACGATTATCGATAGCGCCGTCATCAGGTGCCCCGCGTAGCCGGTGAGTCCCTCGCCGCGGGAGTCCTCCATCCGCACGCTCTCGAGCGCGAGACGGGCGAGGTACTCGGCGGTTATGCGGTCGGAGTCGTCATGAAGGGCCTCCTCTTCGGCAGCCCTCTTCTTCTTGCTCACCTCTTGTTCCCGCCCTTCCTCTCGGGCAAAATCGTCGTGTGGGAGCCTCGGGTGTCCCCGCGCACCTCGTGGGAGCCCGCGGGCTCGGGCCTCGGAGCTGGCTTGCTGGGTTTCTTGTCTGACATGTTGACCTCCTGGGAAAGCGATGACGGTGTGGCAGGCCCTACGCCGGCCACCAGATGCGTACGAGCGGCAGCAGCGCGCGGGTGTCCTCGTCCGCCCTCTCGTAGGACTCCACGTAGAGGCGCACGAAGCCGTCAAGGTCGAGCAGCCTCACCGGCACGTTCGAGCGGTCGGCCTCGTAGCGGGCCTCGCGGGTGAAGCCGCCCGTGCTAACGTAGAGCCCGCGGTCGGCGGCACGCAACCCGCCGATGAACGACCGGATGGCAGGTGTCCCCATGGCGCCCTTGCGGTGCTTCACCTCCGCGACGATGCGCGGGCTCTCCAGACCGAGCGCATCCGGCGAGGCGACCACGTCGCGCCCGCCGTCCGGGCCTGTCGGCATCACGCGAGCGTGGTAGCCCATGGAGCGAAGCAGGCCCGCCGTGAGCTCCTCCATCTCATCCCAGCCGAGGGCGAGCACCCGGTCCTTGATGCGCTCGATGCCGTCGTCGAAGGTCGCGTAGCGCGCCTCATCGGCCTCGCCGGCGTCCTCCTCGGGGGTGCCGTCGGCAGCACCCGTCATTGCCACACCCGGAGCCCAGGCGCGGGCCAAATCCGCCATCACGTCCGGCCCCACCTGGAAGATCGTCATGATCGAGCCCAGCGAGTTGCGGGAGGCCGCTGAGAGCCGATCACGCGGGGCCTCGCGCTGCCAGCGCACGGCCCGCTCGTAGGTGACGCCCTCACCTGCCGCGGCGATGCAGGGGCCGGCCACCTCGCCCGCGTGGTAGAGGCGCGTCGAGGGGTCGTACATCACCACGGTGGAGCCCTCAGCCATGTCGTGCGCGAAGCGGTAGGCCTGCCCGGCGGCCGAGCCCACCTTGCTGCCGCTCGTCTCACCATTTGCCTCGGCGTAGGCGGCCTTCATCTCGTCGCGCGACATCGAGGCGATGTCCACCCCTCCGAAGTCCCAGTCGATGCCGACCTTCCCGGCCTCGAGCCACTCGGCGGCACGGGCGCCGCCGCGACCCGCGCGTATCATCCAAGCTGTCATGTGATCATCAGCCCGCCTTCTCGTCTAGTGTTGCTGCCGGAACCGCTCGAGCAGGTCTTCCAGCTCTCCTCGGGGTCCATCTTAAAAATCCCCTCGATGATGAGCCCGCAATTCGAGCTGAAGACGCATTGCGCCGCGCCGAGCAGAGCAAGGTGCTCGTCGTCGGGGAAGGAGAACCTGAACTCATGCCTGTCGAACATCCGGACGCCTATTCCATCTCCGCCAGGATCTCCCTGAACTCCGCGAGCGTGTACGACCCGTCGGCGTCTATCGCGTCGTGGTCGAAGACCATGAAGTAGCGGTACCGGGAGCCGGCCATCATCGCCCAGCGGGAGCCCAGGCTGAGCTTGTCGCGGCTGTCATCGTTCTTCAGCTGCTCGCCCTTGGTCTCGATGGCGAGGACGCGGCCGCCCGCGGTCATGGCCAGGAAATCCGGGTAGTGGTTGATGAACCCGTTGATGCAGAACTCGACGCCCTTCTTGGCCTCGTCCACGCGGTGCCACCAGCGGATGCTCGCGCTGTTGGCGAGCGTCTCGGCCATCTCGCGCTCCAGCCCGTTCATGTCGCCGTCCTCGGCCGCGTAGAGGGTGCGGTCGTAGATGGTAAGCGGGTTCATCTGCACGAGCGAGGAGGGAAGCCGGTAGCACGGCTCGAGCTCGATCGACCCCGAGGCGAGGCGTTTGTCGAACTGCGCGCGGCAATGCTGGCCGGCGAGCTTCTGCACGGCATTCACGATGGCCCGCGCGTAGGCGGAGGCGTTGTCGAAGTAGGCGTCCACCTGCTCGGAATCCATCTGTGAGACGGCGCGCTCGGTGAAGACCCTGAGGCCGTGGTCGCCGTAGGTGTTACGGAACACCGAGGACATGCAGTTGATGAGGCCGTCGCGCATGGCGTTGCGCTTGGACTCCGGGGAGTAGCGCGAGAAGAGGCCCCTCATGTCGGCGGCCTGCTGGTCTCCGAGCTGCTTCACCTTGAGCTCGTCGGAGTCCTCGCTCACGTCAACCTGCCGCGCCCCGACATAGCCGCTCGAGTCGAACGTCACGGCAGCGGTGCCGCAGGCGGCGAGGTCGAAGTTCTCGAGCAGCATGCGCCGGTCGAAGGGCAGGCTCTCCTCATCCGAGAAGAGGCCGGCCCTCTGGAGGCAGCGGAACTGCGGGATGGCGAGGTCTGCCAGCCCCTCGGAGACCTGCGGCCTCATCTTGTACTCGTTCGTAGCCTCTCCTATCCCCGTGGAGGAGCTGGGGGCGTGGCCGTCGCCCGCCGCGCTGCGCTCCTCGAACTCGCTCTCCATGCGCTCCGCGTCTTTGATGATCCTCCCGATGCCGTCGCTCGCAGTGGGTTCGATTTCCGCGCTTTCGGAAGGAGTGCCGGCCGCGTCGCCGGTCGGATACTCGAGCGAGAACGAGAAGTCGTCAAACGAGTCGGCCTCGCCGGCCCCGTCCGGCGCCGGCCCGTCACCGGTGAAGAGCGGCTCGGCGGCAGGGGGCGCCGGCGGTGCGGGCGGAACGAGCGCGCTCTGCGCGACATCGTGCTTGGAGAAACCCACGCCGTTGAGGCCCGCGACCACCTGATCGATCGTGTCGTTGAAGTCGGCGGAGGACGTGAGCACGTAGGAGATGTTGAGCGCCCGGACGGCGCTCCTGCGCGCGTACGGCTGTCGCAGGATGCGCCCCACCAGCTGCTCCACGCTCACTTTGCTGCTCTTGTTGGCCACCGTGGCGAGCACGTAGGCAAACGGGCAGTCCCATCCCTCCGCGAGCGCCTCCACGGTGATGATGTAGCGGATGGGGCACGCGCGGCTCATGAGGTCGGCGTCGCCCAGCTCGTCCACGTCGCCGGTGCGGACGGCGATCTGCTCGGCTGGGATGCCCGCCTCCACGAGCTTCGCCTTGAGTCTGCCGTACGTCTCCGCATCGTCGGAGCCGCGCCGCTCGGCCTGTAGCAGGACGATGGGCCGGATGTAGCCGCCGCCGGCCTCCTCAGCCGCGCGGGCCTCCTGCTCTAGGCGGCGCTGGAGCAAAAACGCGTCCTGGATGACGTCGAACTTGTCGTGGCGACGGTAGACGATGACGGGGAGCTTGACCATCTGCTCGGCCTTGAGCTCCGAAGCTTTCACGCGGCTGATGACGTTCGAGCCGGGGCGCGGGGTCGCCGTGAGCTCCAGGACGAATCGGGGGTTAAGGTTCCTGAGCATGCCTAGTGACAAGTCGCTCTTGGCATGGTGGCTCTCGTCCACGATGACGATTGGGTTCGTGCCGGCGAGCGCGGTGATGAGGGCCGTGTCGTCCGCGCCGTCGACCTCAACCGCCTGCCCGGAGGTCTTCTGGTAGGCAGCGAGCGGGGCGAGAGCTGAATTCTCGAGGTACGCCCTTCGATCCGTTCTCGTCTTCTTGAACGAGTCGTAGGAGAGCACGAACACGGTCAACTGGTCCTCGACGGTGAGGCGCGAGAAGCCCCGGCCGCGCAGGCCGTCCTCCTTGTCCAGCACCTCCACGCGGTGCGCGAAGTCGCGGTCGATTGCCATCCTCAGCGGGTTCGCCGGGTCGAAGAGCTGGCGGTAGGTCTGCCTCAGAATCTCCTTGCGCGGCACGAGCCAGACGACGACGTCCGCGGGGCGCTCGGGCAGGCCGTCGCAGATGGCGCCGAGTGCATTCGCGGCGATGAACGTCTTGCCGCCGCCTGTCGGCACCTTGATGCAGACCTTGGGGACCCCGCCGAGCTCGTCGGCGTAGGCGGGGACGCCGTTCTTGCCGGCGGTCACGCCGCCGGCGGCGAGCAGGCCGTCGTAGGCACGGCGGGCATCGCGGTAGTGCGCGTAGCGCCCGATGTAGCTCCTCAGGTTCCCGAGGACGCGCTCCTGGTATCTCTTAAGTTCCATGTCCTACATCCTCGCAATCTGGTCCGGGACGCGCCTGAAGCGGATGC
Organism: uncultured bacterium; assembly: GCA_905215755.1. Lineage (GTDB taxonomy): Bacteria > Actinomycetota > Coriobacteriia > Coriobacteriales > Coriobacteriaceae > Collinsella. Next base: position 43,752 of record CAJMRE010000001.1, on the reverse strand, counting down.
TCAGGCGCTCGAGCTCCTCGGCGGGCAGCACGCACCGGCTGGCGTAGATGACCGTGGGGTTGCCGCGCACGGGCAGCTCGGCCAGGAGGTCGTACCCGAGCGTCACCTCGCCGTCGGGGCGGTACGCGAGGTAGTAGGCGGTCCCATCGACCTCGCCCATGAGGTAGGGGTGCTCGGTGGTGCGGTCGGAGTACGGCGACTTCGTCTCCGAGTACCACACGTATCGCATGAGGTCGCAGACGGCGACGCCCTCGGCGACGCCACCGTCATCATCGAACAGTGCCGGGCCGAGCTCGTAGTAGGAGAAGCCGCCGCCCATACCGTCAAAGTGACGTGGGGCATTCTTGGAAAGCTTGGGTGTCAGGTTGTCGTAGCCATGGATGGCGCGGCGCACGCGTTCGGCAGTAGTGGTGTCGGCGTAGTCCATCATCTCGACCAGGATGAATCGCCTGCCACCTCCGTCTTCGCTGTTCAGGGAGAGCGTCGCGTGCGCCGTCGTGCCCGATCCTGCGAAGGAGTCGAGGATGAGGGCGCCGTCGTCATACGCGAGCGAGACAATCCATCTTACGAGGTCAACTGGTTTTGGGGTGTCGAACACCTTGGACCCGAAGATAGCTTTCAGCTCTGCTGTGGCATCGGAATTCGTGCCGTAGCCGTCGAGCCAGGTGTTCCAGCCGAACGACTTCTTCTCATCGCGGATTTTCTCGTAGGGCTTCCAGCGCTCCGCCTTTCCATCAACAACCACGCCTTCATCGTACGGAGCCAGTTCCCAGTAGGCATTTTCAGGATCTTTAAGGACGGCCTTTATGAGGGGATTGTCGGCCCCCATACGCCATCGCCCCTCCAAGCCGTCGTTTCTAATGGGGTAAACCTCTGAGCCGTCTGGGGCGATCAGGGGGAACCACATCGTTTCACGGTCGCTTCGAAGGGAGCCGGCGCCCCACTTGTTCAACTCTCGGCCCTTGCGAAACTTCCCAAACTTATCCTTTTGGTCAAGTTTGCCAGTGGACTTCTCTTCTAGGCTGATTTTGCAGCGATCGCTCTTCCTGTAAAAATAAATATATTCATGTCCCGTTCTGAGCGCCGTCTTCTCTTTGCCGCCGCTCTTCTCGGAGCGCCAGGGAGCGCAGGCGAGCCTGTTGCCAGTGCCAAAAATCTCGTCAAGCAAAAGGCCAAGGTTCGACGTCTCGACGTCGTTAATGGACACAGCGATGAATCCCTCGTCGGACAGGAGCTCACGGAGAAGGCGGAGGCGCGGGTACATCATGCAAAGCCACTTGTCATGACGGGTAAAGTCTTGACCCTCGGGACCGACGACCTCTCCAATCCAGCGTTGAATCCGTGGATCGTTAACGTTGTCGTTGTAAACCCACTTCTCCTCACCGGTGTTGTACGGCGGATCAATGTAGATACAGTCGACGCGACCCTCGTATTCCGGCAGTAGCGCCTTCAGCGCCTCGAGGTTGTCCCCGTGGATGACCATGTTCCCGCAGTCGGAGCCGTCTGCGTCAAGCACACCCTTGTCCGCCACGCGCTCAAGCACGCGGAAGGGCACGTCGCGATGGTGGTTGACCACCTTATCCTTGCCCATCCAGTCCAATGTCGGCATAAAGCGACCGCCTCTCGAGAAGAAATGCCGCGGCACAAAAGCGCAGCGTAATCAGCATGGCTAAATGGTAGCAGAGAGTGCGGACATAAACGTTGCGTACCGTCCCGTACTGTTCCGTCGCAGTCACGTAAACGGCGCCGGAGACCAACCGTGAAAACTATTTGCCGCCCAGCGTGGGCAAAAGCCGCCGCGCGTTCGCGTCAACCGAGGTAGTACGCGCCATGGCCGCTGCCGGCTCGATTCGCTTGCCCATGGCGTCCTCCATCCCGTCGGGGGTCGCGTCGTTGCGACCCTTGTGCCAGCATTCTGCAACTACCTAACGTCCGCGGGTCAAAAATCTTCTGCGATTGCCTAACTATTCCGCTGTCGCGTACCATGGGGCCGTAAGCGGACTCGAAAGGATCCACCCATGTACGCCAACGACGCCCTCAAGCAGGCGGCCGCGACCGCCGGCGTTCCCATAACCCACATCGGCCCCGCCCTCGGCAAGGCCCCCAACTACGTCAACAACTCCACGTCGAGGGGCTCCACGCCCCGCTGCGACACCATGGCCGCCATGCTCAACGTCTGCAGCTACGCTCTCGTGGCCGTCCCACGTGAGGACGTCCCCGCGACCGCGATCGAACTGGATTGAGGGAGGTTCGACAGTGAGCCAGGAAGAGACATACTCCGCGCAATATGCGGCGATATCTCCCAAGTACATGATGGGCCTGATCGCTCGAGTGGAAAAGAAGCTCTTCGACGACTTCGGCGATAACTCGGACATCGACTACTACCTGCAGAAGTGGGTCGAGCAGTGGGATTACTGGAACAACAACTTCGATATCGCAAGGAACATCGATGGGGACGTAGATGTTCGCAGGACCCTTCACGGCATGCCTCCTGATGTGCTCATCAAGATCGCTATAGACCTCGGAATCGAAACCCCAGGGATGCTGCCCTCGATTCCCATGTTTCAGAACACACTTAAGGACCAGAACCCTAACGCCCAGGAGAACTTCGAACGCGCGATAAAGAACGTAGGCTCCCATCCAGACGATGCCGTGGCGCTGGCGAATTCGACCTTCGAGAGCGTCTTGAAGACAATCGTGGCAGACGGGGGTCTCGATCTGACCAGCGAGGCCATATCGAGAGATGTCGGCAAGGCACTCTCAAACAAAGTGATCCCCGCTCTGGGGTTTGCGAGCGGTAAGGAAGCACCCAAAGAGGTGAACAGGCTTGCGTCGAGCCTTCTCGGCATGGCCTCAGCGGTATCGGACCTCCGCAACGACAAATCGTCTGCCCACGGAAGCGCGCCGGACGACTATGTCATCGACGACCCTCTCTGGGCCGAGCTGGTGGTAAACGCGACCGCAGCTGTCGGTCTGTTTCTTTGGGAGTTCTACTCGAAGACGAAGCTTATTGCAGAGCCCACTCAGGAAGCACTCGATTTCGGTGACATCCCGTTCTAGAATCTGCTGAGGGGCCGAGTTATTTGACCAGCCCGCACGCGTGCGCGCCAGCGCCACGGCGGTGGGCGGACCACCAGGGGTGCCGTCCGAGGCCCCTTACGGGAGCAGCTGGTTCACCCGGCGCTGCACCTCGGCATACCGGCTCCCGAGCGCCTTCCTGCGGGCCTCGCCGACCCCGTAGCGTCCCGCGATCACCGCTCGTGCGAGCTCGTCCACGCTTGGCTGCGAGGGCTTGCCGTCGTCCCCGCGCCGGTCGGCCTTGCCGTACTCGTCCGGGCACTTACGCTCCTGCAGCCACGCCGCCGCCGACTTGAGCTTGCGTACGTCACCGCCGTGCTCGCCGAAGCACCGCCTTCGCCGCGGTGACGTTCTTCGCCCCCGCGAACCTCAGCTCGTAGGCCACCTTCTCCTCGGAGGCCTCGGCGCGCACCCGCTCGATTTCGGCCGCGAGCTTGTCGGCGGCATCCTGGCTCTTGGCGGCCTCTGCCGTCTGTGCTTGTGCTTCCAGCTCCGCGATGCGGGCATCCTGCCGGTCGAGCAGTTCCCGGTAATCCGGTGCCTGCTCTACCTGCTGCGCTTCCCGCTCCTGCAGCTCTTCCGGCTGCCCTTGCTCTGTCTGGGCCTCCTCGACCGCGCCATCCTGATCACCCTCCACGACACCCCCCGTGACAGGCGGGCAAGAAAAATGCCTTCAACGTTACCGTTGCAGGCATTCTCCAAGCCGGCCACAGGTCGGTTGTCTTGGTACATTTGACGTCATCTAGTAAGTGTCATACAGTAAGACATGACAGTAGAACACCTTTAAGGAGGTATACAGATGGCAACCATTTCGATCCGGGTCAGCGATGATCTCAAGACCAAGCTTGAAGGGTTGGCGCAGGAATCCGGCAACACCATCTCGGGGGTGGTCACCGAGGCACTCGGGTCAATAGTGGGTAACCCCCGCCCTGATTACCCCGAGGAGATGGCCCCCCTGACAATCGGGCCGGTCAACCGCCTCATCCTCCGCAACCAGGAGCTCATCCTCGCTGCCCTTGCTGAGAACAAGAACGATACCGAGTACTATGAGCGCAACGCGGAGATCTTCGAGAAGGGCTACGTGCGCGAGTACCCTGAGGTCTTCGCAGCCCTTCTGCCGGAGATTCCCAACGCTCGTTGCGAGGAGCTGTACGACATCCTCGATATGTTCCGCGTTCTCAGAGCGTCCTACGAGGACCTACCGGAAGAGGAGAGGACCGAGGTGAACGAGCGTGGCATATCTCCTCAGGGCTTCGATTACAACGACATGGAGGAGGGCCGACTCGCCGGATACATGAAATACCTCTTTGCGGATGGGCGCTACGAGGAGCTCGCGGAACCTTTGAGGAAGTATTCGGATGGCGGCAACTCACACGGCCCCCGACTCGAGGCGTACCGCCGAATGCTGCGATGCTTCAAACCTTTCTGGCGAAAGCACATGCTCGGAGACATGTTCCTCAGCCTCGAGGAGATTAAGAAGGTCGTTGCCGCCCAGCGTTACGACTCGGGCTACTAGGAGGCAACCGACGCCAGAAGACATCGAGTGCATCCTAGAGGTATGTGGTCGAATGCTCCGGGAGCTACGACAATCACATGAAATGGAACGAGGAGGCAAAGCTCAAAGCCGACATGATGAAGCACGTAGATCGGTGGAGGCCCGTAAGCACATTGCTGCCGACGGGATGCGCTGCGTGTTCCGCGCCATGCTCACCGACAACGGCGCGGAATTCGCCGGCGAGGGCCGCGGCGAGACAGGCGCAGACGTTTCTGGATACCGTCCAAACGTGCGCACCGCCCATTGCCGTCGGTGTCGGGCTGTGCATCGCCTCCCCCTCCCCACGATGGTTATGGGCAGCATGGCCGAAGCGGCAAGCCTCTCCGTACGCAACGGCCTGCCCTGCTTGAAGTCTCAGAGGACACCGCCGGCGGTGCAGGCGCCGCCATCTTGCTGGTTATGGTTGCCGTAGCCGTCGCACTGTTCATCGCCAACGGCATGAAGCTCAACGCGTTCGACTATCTGGAAAAGGACGACTTCGACCTGGCGTACGGCGTCGAGGCCATCATCCTTCGCAAGCAGGAAGCCGAACAGCCAAGCATCTCTCGCACTATCACAACTATGGCCAGGCAGTACACACTACCTGGCCATAGTTCGTTTCACTCAATAAGCCGTATACCATCCTCATACATCAGGAGGGCAGCTGTGTACCAGCGCAAACACGCGCAAACCAGGTACCCAGTATTCGGCGCAGGAGGTCTCTTACGCGAAACTCGTAGACCAGCTCCAAGGAACAGGGAACACGACAACCGTCGCCCACTATCTCGACATCCTTGGAAAAGCTGGCGTTTTATGCGGCCTGTCTAAGTACAGCCCCAACGTGCTCCAGCAACGCCGCTCGTCGCCGCGCTTCATGGCCTACGACATCTCGCTGATTACAGCAACGGCAAACCGTCCTAATGATCTCCTCCTTCAGGATAGTGCGCTGCGAGGCCATCTCATCGAGAGCGCCATCGGCGCATACCTGCTGACCCGAGCCCCCGAAGAGGGCTTTTCGGTTCAATGGTGGAGAGACGGGCAGGACGGAGTCGATTTCGTCTGTAGCGATCAATCTAAGACGGTCGCCATTGAGGTGAAAAGCGGCACTACCAAGTCGCAAGGTGGCATGTCCACATTCCTTAAGCGATACCCCAACGCAATCAGGCTCGTAGCCCTTCCGCACCGGAGAGCCGCCAGCCGCCCGCAACCGAGCCCCGAGGCCGCAGACAGCGCCAACGAGCTCGACCCGCCGTCGGCCTCCTAGTTGCTCTCGACGAGCTCGCACACGAGCGAGCGGAGCAGGCTCAGCGGGTGGTCGGGAAACGCCGGGTCGTACTCCGGAAGCTCGGAGCGATTCATCAGGTACCCATCGGTGATGGCGCGGTCGTAGGGGTCGCGCCGCCAATCGTCGGGAGACGCGCCCGTCATAGAGAAGACGGCGGCATCGCGCATGCCCGTCGCCCCGGCCTCATCGAAGAAGCCCTGGATGCAGAGGTCGTGCACCGGGCACTCGAGGTTGAGCGTGAGCGCGTACTGGGTGCCCGCGGGCTGCACGGCGGTCTTGACCACGCTGTAAATGACCCGTTTTCCCTTGGCGGTCGCGGGGGTGTTGACCTCGACGAGCCCCTGGTCTTGCGCGAGGGAGCAGTGGATGCCCTCGATCACCTCGTCGGGATCGTCATAGGGCATGGCTTGCTCGTGCGGGATGGGGAAGACCATGAGGAAGCACATGGCGGACGGCCCCTCCATGCCCAAAGGCAGGGATCCGGGAGGGTCGTCGGGCATGGGCTGCATGGGCAGGTATCCCTCCGGGATCGAAAGCTTGGTTCCTGCGACGTCGATGATTCGGCTCATGGCGCTCCTTACTGCCGGGGCTCGTCAGCCTGATGCGCGAGGGCGATCTCGGCTGTTGACAACAGTCTAATGCCAAGCCACTCGCGGGTGTCGGTCGCCGCCTATTCTGCCATGGAGACTGCAAATGGGTAAAAATTGAGCCCCGGTGACTTGAATCAGAGGTCATCCCGGGGCCATCGATCGACAGCGTACCCGCCCGACTCAGGCAAAACCTATCCCACCGTGACGGGCTCTCCGGTAAAGGTGCCAATCATCAGCAAAACAAAGAACACCAGATAGTTGATGCTCAATAGGTAGGCAATGACGAGAAAGATAATCCATCCGACATTAGACTTGCCGTCGGCACGACGCTGCTCGCGGCAGCGATAGAGCCAGATTGTCACGCCAATGGCCACAATTAGCAGCACGAGCGCCGCCGCGGCCACCCCAGCAAGCGCAAACATCACGCCAATGCTCACAACAACAACCGGAAGCAGCAACAAGCCACATCCGCACCCACCCGGACTATACACGGCAGTTGGCCGGCGTTGTTTGTTCATTGCCCTATTCCCCGTGCCCTCGTGATCTACATTGCGATAGCCCGCTGGACAGGAACGATCCTGTCGAGCCCCGGCTCGATTCTTCTTTTCTCGGCTTCAAGGTCAAATGCCATCTGAGCGCGAAGCCAATAGCCATCCGTCAGACCAAAGTAGCGGCAAAGACAAAGATCGGTGTCAGCCGTCACACGGCGCTTGCCCAAAACAATCTGCCCGATGCGCTGAGCCGGAATCCCGGTCTCCTTTGCAAGACGATATTGGGAAATGCCCATGGGGACAAGAAACTCCTCCTTAAGAAGCTCCCCTGGAGTTACCAGCGACAGCAGGCCGCCCGCAGCCTCCTCATTTGTGGTAATCGACGATTTCAACATTCCAAGCCATCCCCTGTCTCTACTCAAAGCAAACCCGATAGCGCTCATATTATAGCGTACATTTGTTCGTATATTCTGAGTAACTGACACAGGGACCTAATCGAGCGTAAGTAATTGTTTGTAGACGTCGAGGCCTTTGAGCAGGATTTCCTCGTCAAAGAGCATGGTATCGGTGTGCAGGGCGTTTGTCGCGTAAGCGGGACAGCCCTCGGCGTCACTTGGGTTGTCTTGCCCGGCTGGTACGCCCGTCCCCAGCAAGAAAAACACCCCCGGCAGATGACGCTGATAGAAGGCGAAATCCTCGGCAATCAGCAACGGCTCGTCAACGAGCTGCAACTCGGGCAGGACGGGCGCAATGCGGGCAAACAGGTCAGGATCGTTGTCGACCGGCGGGTACCCTTCGGCAAAGTCCAGGTCATACGTGCAGCCCGTCGCGGCACAGGCCTCGTCCAGCACGCGGCGTACGCCTTCGCGCGCACGGTCGAACATATCGTCCGTAAATACACGCAGGCTGCCGGCGACGTGCGCCTCCCCCGCCACCGCATTGCAGACCGTACCGGCCTGCAGCAAGCCGAACTTACCGATGCAGGGCTCATCGTCGCCCAGCCCGTCCATCAGCTCGCGCTCGGCAACCAAAAACTTCGCTGCCGCCAGGGCCGCATCGTGCGACTCCTCGACCGGCACGCCGTAGGTCTTGGCGATATGGATGCTCGCTCCGTGGATGTGGATATGCGTCTCGCTCGAGCGCGCCAACAGTGGGCCAGAACAGCTCGCCAGCGTACCGGCGGGCAGGTCGGGCCAAACATGAAACCCAAAGATGCGGTCGACACCATAGCGCTCGAACACGCCGCTTTCGCACACCGTCTTTGCGCCACCGGTCGTTTCCTCGGCAGGCTGAAACACAAAGAGCACGTTGCGCTTAAGCGCACCCGGCTGCTCGCGAATCGTACGGTCCACATTGGTTGCAGCGGCAAGTGCCATAGCCATATGCCCATCGTGGCCACAGGCATGCATCTTGCCGGGATGCATCGAGACGAAAGCCGCGCCCGTCGCCTCCTCGATGGGCAGCGCGTCCATATCGGCACGAATCGCCATAGCATGCGAGGCGCCCACGCCAGCATCGAAAAACGCACAGACACAACTCGGACACGGATGAACTACCTCGCAGGCGAGCGGCGCCAGCACGTCCTCGATATAGGCAATGGTTTGCGGAAGATCGAAATCGAGCTCTGGAATGCGATGGAGATCGCGTCGATAGCGACGGAGTTCTTGGAGCTCGGTCATAGAGGGTCCTTTCGTGGAGCGCATCAGTTGTCATCTATTGTGACGCAGGATTGTTGTGTGCATGTTTCTAGCATACCGCTGCATTTTTTAAACGTTATATACAAATACTCTTGTTTGATAAAGTGCTTCGTGGTAGGGTCTGTACCACTTTGATAGAGGCGCGGGCACGATGATCCGCGGGCGAGTCGGCAGACTTTGACCCCGTGGGGAGGCGAAACCCGCCGAACTGGGTTTTTCGGGCACGAACAGCCTGGTGGGCCTGCGGGAAACACCCGCAGGACTGTCTGCAGCAATGCGGGAGCGCTATCCGGACATTGGGTCCACGCTATGCGGATTCGATGCGCAGATGGCGCCGTCTGGATAGCGAGGTTTACGGGACATGGCATTGACCCCCAACGAGGCATACGCGGCCAAGCAGCCGTTTGTGGACAAGGAGACGCTCGAGCACATCGTTGAGCAGTTCCCCACGCCGTTTCATCTATACGACGAGGCGGGCATCCGTCGCAATATGCAAGAGGTACGCGATGCCTTTGCGTGGAACCCGGGCTTTAAGGAGTACTTCGCCGTCAAGGCCAATCCCAACCCGGCACTCATTTCCATCCTTAACGAATACGGCTGCGGCTGTGATTGCTCAAGCTACACCGAGCTCATGATTGCCCGCTCGCTGGGCATTACGGGCCACGACATTATGTTCTCGTCCAACGACACGCCGGCGGCCGACTTTGCGCTTGCCGACAAGCTGGGCGCCATCGTCAACTTTGACGACATCAGCCACATTGAGTTCTATGAGCGCGTCGCCGGCCCGATTCCCAAAACGGTCAGCTGCCGTTTTAACCCGGGTGGCCTGTTCCAGCTTTCCAACGGCATCATGGACAACCCGGGCGATTCCAAGTACGGCATGACCACCGAGCAGCTCTTTGAGGCCTTCCGCATGCTCAAGGCCAAAGGCGCCGAACATTTTGGCATCCACGCTTTCCTCGCCAGCAACACCGTCACCAACGACTACTACCCCAAGCTCGCGCGCATCCTCTTTGAGCTTGCCGTGCGTCTGGAGCGCGAGACGGGCGCGCATGTCGCCTTTATCAACCTGTCCGGCGGTGTGGGCATCCCCTACCTGCCCGAACAGCAGGCTAACGACATCCACGCCATCGGCGAGGGCGTACACGCGGCCTACGACGAGATTCTGGTACCCGCCGGCATGGGCGATGTGGCGATCTGCACCGAGATGGGCCGCTTTATGATGGGCCCCTACGGATGCCTGGTCACCAAGGCCATCCACGAAAAGCAGATTTACAAGGACTATATCGGCGTGGACGCAAGTGCCGTCGACCTGATTCGCCCTGCCATGTATGGCGCCTACCACCACGTTACGGTGATGGGCCGGCCGGGTGGCCCCGACAAATCCACAGCCCCTGTCACGAATACGTACGACATCACGGGCAACTTGTGCGAGAACAACGACAAGTTCGCCATCGACCGCAAGCTGCCGCAGATCGACATGGGCGACCTGCTCGTGATCCACGACACCGGCGCGCATGGCTACTCCATGGGCTACAACTACAACGGTCGCCTGCGCTCCGCCGAGGTACTGCTGCGTCCCGACGGCTCGGCAGACCTCATTCGCCGCGCCGAGCGCCCGGGAGACTACTTTGCCACGCTCGACGTGCTGCCGTGCGGCCGCGAGCTGCTGGCCAAGTCGCGCGCCGAAAGTGCCCGCCGTCGCGCCCAGGACGAGCGCCTGGCCGTCGCCGCCCAATGGAACAAACGCATCCAGATCGCAGAAGCGAAGGAGAAGAATATGGATGTCCGCAACCTCGAGGGCTCGATCGTCGCCCTCGTCACCCCATTCAAGAAGGACGGCAGCGTCGACTTTGATGCTCTTGAGCGCCTGGTCGATTTCCACCTGCAGAATGGCACCGACGCCATCCTCACCCTGGGCACCACTGGCGAAAGCGCCACGATGACCGACGACGAGGACAACTCTGTCGTTGCCGCCGTGGTCAAGCAGGTCGCAGGCCGCATCCCCGTCATCGCCGGCTCAGGCTCCAACTCCACGCAGACCATGCTCACCAAGTCGCTTACTTACCAGGGCTTGGGAGCCGACGGCCTGCTGCTCATTACCCCCTACTACAACAAGTCCAACGAAGAGGGTATCTATCAGCACTTTAAGACCGTCGCCGATGCCGTTGACATCCCCTGCATCCTGTACAACATCCCCGGCCGCTGCGGCTGCGGTATCAGCGAGCGCAACGTAGAGCGCCTAGCCGCGCACCCCAACATCATGGGTATTAAGGAAGCCTCGGGCGACGTCGCCTACGCGGCCAAGATCGCCCACCTGCTGTCCGACGACTTCCGCATGTACTCGGGTGAGGATGCCCTCACCGTGCCGCTCATGAGCCTGGGCGCCTCGGGCACCATCAGCGTGTGGGCCGATGTTCAGCCGCAGCTCGTGCACGACATGTGCCGCGCTTATCTGGACGGCGACGTGGAGCGCGCCCGCGATATCCAGATTGCCGGTCAGCCGCTCATCAACGCCCTCTTTAGTGAGGTCAACCCCATCCCCGTTAAGGAAGCGCTCGCTCAGATGGGTATGATCGAGGCAAACTACCGCATGCCGCTGTGCCCCATGGCCAACGACACGCGCGCTGCACTTACCGATGCTCTGAAGGGAGCTGGTCTGCTTGATTAAGACCGTCATTATGGGAACGGGCCGCATGGGCTCGCTCATCCGCACTACCGCCGAGGGCATTGTCGACGCCGCCGGTCAGCCCGTTTTTGATATCGTGGCCCAGATTGGCTTCGATTTGAGCGAGCTCGAGAGCGCCCCGGCAGCCGATGTGATTATCGACTTCTCGAACGTCGTGACCTTCGATGCCGTCGTCGCCTATGTCGAGCGCACGGGCGCCGCACTCGTTTCCGGCACCACGGGCTATTCACCTGAGCAGATGGACCGCCTGCGTGAGCTGGGCCAGAACACCCGCGTTATGCACTCGGGCAATTACTCCATCGGCATCGCAGCCCTGCGTCATCTAGTGGCCCAGGCCACACGCGAGCTGCCCGGCTTTGACTGCGAGATCGTCGAGACGCACCACAACCAAAAGGTCGACGCCCCGAGCGGCACTGCCAAGCTACTGCTCGACGCCGTCGTCGAAGCTGAACCCGAGGCAGGCTACCACCCCGTCTATGGCCGCGAGGGCATGTGCGGCGCGCGCGACCCCAAGGAGATCGGCATGCACTCGCTGCGCGGCGGCACCGTAGCTGGCGTACACGAGGTGGGTTTCTTTGGCCAGGACGAGGAAGTCACGCTCACCCACCGCGCCACGAGCCGTCAGATCTTTGTCAACGGCGCCTTGGCAGCCGCGCAGAAGCTCGTCACCCGCGAACCCGGCTTCTATACGTTCGACAAGGTCATGTTTGCCTAACCAGGTATCAACCGAATCCACCCAAAGGAGAGATAGCAAATGAGCAACGCAGCCGAGATGGATGCACAGGAGATTATCAACTACATCGCCACCGCGCCCAAAAAGACGCCCGTCAAGCTGTACGTGCGCGAGAAGCCGGGCATGAAGGTTGCCTGGGGCGACGCACATGTCTACGGCGGTCGTCGTGGCAAGACCGTCTTTGGCGACTGGGATGAGCTTAAGGCCATCCTCGATGCCAATGCCGATTCCATCGATTACTACGACGTTGAAAACGATTGCCGCAACTCCGCCGTGCCCATGCTCGACCTTAAGGGCATCAACGCCCGCATCGAGCCGGGCGCGATCATCCGCGACCGCGTCGAGATCGGCGACCGTGCCGTCATCATGATGGGCGCCATCATCAACATCGGCTCCGTTATCGGCGAGGGTTCCATGATCGATATGGGCGCCGTGCTGGGCGGTCGCGCCACCGTGGGCAAGAACTGCCACATCGGCGCCGGCACCGTGCTGGCAGGCGTTGTGGAGCCCGCCAGCGCCACGCCCGTCATCATCGAGGACGATGTCATGATCGGCGCAAACGCCGTGGTCCTGGAAGGCGTGCGCGTGGGCAAGGGCGCTGTCGTTGCCGCCGGCGCCGTGTGCGTCGAGGACGTCCCCGCCGGCGCCGTCGTGGCCGGTGTCCCCGCCCGCGTCATCAAGATGCGCGACGAGAAGACCGACAGCAAGACCGGCCTGGAAGAGGGCTTACGTCAACTTTAATAGTTACGCGGTTTTGACAAACCGCGTTTTCGCTGACTTATGCTCAACCTGCGGGGCAATTCATCCCCAAACAAGAAGGCCGAAGCCCCAAGGAGCTTCGGCCTTTGCTTTCTCGCTGCAGGAGTAACGCAACTTATCGATTCTCGATGCTGCCGATATTCTTGAGTTCGATGGAGATGAGGCCGTTGGGCTCATTGACGAACTCAATGTACTCGGAATTCGAACCCATCTCGGCCGGGAAGCTGATCTCGATGCCCGTGTCGGTACGGATCTTGTGGTTGCGCACCGCCGCGCGTTCGACCTGCTTGCGCTCCACGGGCACACGCTCAGGCACCTTCTCCTCAGTCAGTGCCGCGCGCACGCTCTCCTTGATAACCGGCTCGTCCTCAAAGACCTCATCGACGATATCCCAAGGCGGCAGCTCCTCGTCATCCTCGACTTTCTCGGCAACGGCAGCCTTAACCTTGGCGAGCGCCACGGCCGTATTGGCACCGTGCTCCTCGGCGACTTCCTCGACCACACGCGTCACGGTGTCGATGACCTCCTTACCCGACACGCCCGTGTCGCACTGCAGCAGGCCATCGGGAATAAGCATACGGTCCTCGCCGGCAATCTTGCGTTTCTTGTCCACGTACCCAATCTCCATGGTGCTCGCGCGCACGATGGCATAGCTTGGCACCTTTTGCGAGGGGTTCGGCAGAATGGCGTAGTGGCGCGCGATGTCGTTGCGCACCTCCCCCTCTTCGCGGCCCACTTCGTGCATAAAGGCCTGCTTGGAGCCCAGCAGCATCACGGCAAACCAGCGGGCATCCTCATCGTCGTCAAAATCAGCCACGAGCACGTCGGTGGACTCGGCTTTCTCAGCCTTGGTGAACTCGGAGGAGATAAACTCCGCAATCTGCTGCGACAGGTCCACGAACTCGCGCTCACCAAAGAAATAGCCCTTGAGCTCGCCGCCGAACGCAGAGTTCTCGGCAAACGTGGCGCGCTTGTTATCGGCCGAAGTGCGCGCGCGACGCAGATGTGTGGTCACGAAGTTGCGGACGGTACGGCTCTCGATATCGAGCTCGCGCTGGCTCATGACGTTGACGGCAGAGTCAAAGTCCAGGATATGCAGAATCGCGTGATTGATTTTCATATACGGCATTCCGTTCTAGATTGATTTCGGCACGAATCAGTATAGCGGTCGAGCCCGCCCCAGGCGCATCGAAGATTGGTGCATCGAGGATAGGTTGCTTTGCACCAATGGTTAGCGCAGGAGCTCGGACTGCCAAGCCTCGAGCTGTTCTGCCAGGCTCTTGCCGGCAGCGGGCATGTCGATCTGGGGACGTTTGGGCAGAAGCGCACACTTAAGAATCGCAACGATAGTCTGCGAGACAAAGCGTCGCGTATCCTTGTCAAAGCCTTGCGCAGCCTGGAGCATCACGGGCAGGCTCTCGCGCAGATTCCCAGCGATATCCGCAAACCGCTCAGCACCCGTAGCCTCAAGCACGGAGAACAACGCATCTACAAAACGCTCGCGCTCGCTAGGCGACACCGCAAGCAGCATCTCGCGAATGGAGCCATCAACGTATCGAGCACCGGCGGACAGGCGCTCACAGTACACGAAGTCGCGACCATCAACCACCCAGCTAAAGGGATTATGCTGAAGCAGGCTGAACTCGGTGCTCTCAACGATGGCATAGTCCTCCTGTGTCTCGAACATCATGCCAAAGATCGACGACCGAGGTAGCGTCTTGTCGATTCGACCGGATAGATCGGCGAAGGCGTTGCCGCTCAGAAACTCCTCGACGAAGCCCGGACCATCATGGGAATACGCCCGTTCGATTCGCTCACGGGCGACATCGGGGCACATCGCCGCACCGTACACCGCAAGGTTTCCACCCTTGGAATGACCTCCGCACAAAAGCGGCCCGTCAATCGCATCCGCCGCCTCGTCTACATAACGCGCCGCGGATTCCTGGGCCGGCACAGGACACCGGAACGCCATGTTAAAGTCCTCTTTCCAGCCCACAATCGTGCTGTCGGTCCCCCGGAAGGCAAGATAGCTAAACCCCGCCGGAAATCGGAACGTCATGGCCGCAAACTGCTCCGTTGTCTCGGCATCACTCACGCTACGATAGCCGCAAACACGAACGCCACGGTAGCGAGGGCTTGCTGCCACAGCCTCCAACAGGGCACGGCTCCCCTCCGGATCCCACAGGTCGCCAATCATGTCTTGGTAGCACTCGGCGCGCAGCAGCTCGCGTACGTCTAGGCCCTGCCAGTTCGTCAGCTCCGCCATATCACCCGGCAAACGCAAATAGGACAACCACGCAAAGACCAGGCTATCCACCGCGCAGAACGGCCGTTCCTCAAACGGATCAAACGCCGTCTGGGCATAGGTCAAAAAATTAGGCGAATCCGACATGGCCCTCCCATCAACTATGGTGCATTGGGGTGGTGCAAAGTAACCTGACCCCCTCGCACCAAAAAGGCGCCCGGACCGTGTGGCCCGGACGCCTTTCATTGTAGCCTGTTGCCCAAAAGAGCTTGATTTAGCAGGAGAAGTCGACGCTGTCGATGATGTCCTTGAGGGCCTTGGCGGAGGCGGTGAGCTCATGCTGCTCGTCATCGTCCAGCGGCACGGGGACGCGGCAGACAACGCCGTCGCGGCCAACGACGGTCGGCATGGAGATGGCAAGATCGGACAGGCCATACTCGCCCACCATGAGCGAGGAGACGGGCAGAACGGTCTGCTCGTCGCGCATGACAGCGGTGCAGATGCGCTTAACGGCCATGGCAACGCCGTAGTAGGTGGCGTGCTTCTTCTCGATGATGGTGTAGGCGGAGTTCTTGACGTCCTCGGCGATACGCTTCTCGGCAGCCTCGTGCTCCAGGTGGCCGTGAAGCTCGCAGAAGGTGTTCAGCGGCACGCCGGCAACCTGAGCGCTGGACCAGGCGACGAACTCGGAGTCGCCGTGCTCGCCCATAACGTAAGCCTGGACGTCGCGCGGGTCGACCTCGACGTGGGCGCCGAGCATCTGCTGCAGACGGCCGGTGTCGAGCACGGTGCCGGAGCCGATGACGTGGCCCTCGGGCAGGCCGGACATCTTGATGGCGGCATAGGTCAGAACGTCGACCGGGTTGGAGACGATCAGCAGGATGCCGTCAAAGCCGGACTTCTTAATCTCGGGAATAATGGACTTGAAGATGTTGACGTTCTTGTTGACCAGGTCCAGGCGGGTCTCACCGGGCTTCTGGGCAGCGCCAGCGGTGACGACGATCATGGCGGCGTCGGCGACATCGGAATAATCGCCAGCGTAGATCTTCATCGGCTCGGCAAACGTCATGCCGTGCGCGATATCCAGAGCCTCACCCTCGGCGCGGTTCTTGTCCACGTCGATGAGGACCATCTCGGAGAACAGACCGCTCTGCATCAGCGCGAACGCCGAAGACGAACCGACGAAACCGCAGCCGACAATAGCGACCTTCTTCTCGTTAACCATTAGAAACTCCCATCTCTCTCCACAAACAAGCCGCCCGGGAACGACCCGAGCGGCTTGCCGTAATCCCAATACATCCAATCGGGACTTTGATTATGCTCCTATTCGCAGCCAAAAATCGACCGTTTACCGAAATTGTTTGCAGAATTCGTAAAATAACTGCACGAAATCGGTTTCGAGCTATTGACGAGCCGAAATAGCTTTCTAATACAGGCCCGCCTCGCGAATGGCCTCGACAGCCAAAGCGATCTGGTCGGGCGGCAAGACCAGCGCCATGCGCACGTGCCCCTCGCCCGAAGGACCAAAGCTCGCGCCCGGCGTCACCACAACGCCGGCCTTCTCCATAAGCTCCTCGCAAAACGCCATGGAGTCGGTGCGACAACCGGGAAGTTTGGCCCACACAAACATAGAGCCATGCGCGTTGGGACGCTCCCAGCCCAGGCCCTCAAGACCGTCGCACAGGGCATCGCGACGCTCCTGGTACTTCAGACGCTGCGCCTCGACCTCATCGCGCGGACCGTTCAGGCAGGCGATGGCGGCCTTCTGGATCGGGAAGAACATGCCAAAGTCGATCTGGCTGCGCAGCTTGGCAAAGGCAGAGACCACGTCCTCTCGGCCGACCAAAAAGCCGATGCGCGCACCGGTGACGTTAAACGACTTGGAGAGCGAGAAAAACTCAACGCCCACCTCGAGCGCGCCGGGATACTGCAAGAAGCTGCCGCCCGGCTCGCCGTCGAACACAATGTCCGAGTATGCGTTGTCGTGAACGATCAACAGGTCGTGCTCGCGGGCGAAAGCGATGATCTCCTCGTAGATCTCGGGCGTGCCCACCGAGCCCACCGGATTGGCGGGCAGTGACACGATCATGTACTTGGCACGGTCGGCCACCTCGGGGTCGATGCCCGCCACATAGGGCAAGTAATTGTGCTCGGCAACCAGCGGATAGTACTCGAGCTTGGCATCGGCGATCTTGGCGCCCGCCTCAAAGACCGGGTAGCACGGATCGGGAACCAAAATAGTGTCACCCGGATCGAGCAGAGCCAGGCCCAAATGGCCCACGCCCTCCTGCGTGCCGTTGCACGACTGCACCATGGACGGCGTAAGGCCCGAAACGCCAAAGCGGCGCTCATAGTAATCGCACACGGCTTGCTTGAGTTCGGGCAGGTCGCGCAGGGCATACTTCCACATCTCGGGATCTTGGGCTGCTTGCGTGAGCGCCTCGACCACGTGGTCGTACGGCTTAAAGTCGGGCGTGCCCACGCTCATGTTGTAAATGGTCTTGCCCTGAGCCTTCAGCGCGAGCAGTTTGTTGTTGAGCGAGGCGAAGACCTCCGCGCCAAAGCGGTCGAGACGCTGCGATGCCTGCATGGTGCTACCTTTCGATATGAAAAACGCGGCGCTCCGACAAGAGCGCCGCGCGATACGGGCCATCAGATTGCAAAAGTGTAACGCTTGCAACCCCCGCATTGGTTCAATTTGGCCAACCTCAGTCAATTGCATTGAGCGCGTCGATCTGAGCAAGCCACAAACGCGAGCTGGCGTCACTCGGCATACGCCAATCGCCGCGCGGGCTGAGCGTCACCGAGCCCACCTTGGGACCATCGGGCAGGCAGCTGCGCTTAAACTGCTGGGCAAAGAAGCGACGATAGAACGTACGCAGCCACGTGTGGACGGTCTTGACGTCGTAGACGCCCTCGAAACTCTTGAGCGCCATGCGGTAGATCTTGCCCGGCTCAAAGCCAAAACGCAGCAGGTAGTAGAGGAAGTAGTCGTGCAGCTCGTACGGGCCCACCAAATCCTCGGTCTTCTGTGCGATCTCGCCATCGCCCGTGGGCGGCAGAAGCTCGGGGGACACCGGCGTATCGAGGATATCGAGCAAGACCTCGGCAATACGCCCGCCAAAGACATCAGCCGCATAGCGCACCAGATGGCGCACAAGCGTCTTGGGCACGCTCGCGTTGACGGCGTACATGCTCATATGGTCGCCGTTATAGGTAGCCCAGCCGAGCGCCAGCTCCGACAGGTCGCCGGTGCCGATGACAAAGCCGCCAGCCTGGTTGGCCAGGTCCATCAGAATCTGCGTACGCTCGCGCGCCTGGCTGTTCTCGTAAGTCACGTCCTGCACGGCCGGATCGTGCTCAATATCCTTAAAGTGCTGCTCCACAGCCGCATGGATCGAAACCTCGCGGAAGCTCACACCCAGGTCGCGGGCAAGCGACTCGGCATTGGACTTGGTGCGATGCGTCGTGCCAAAGCCGGGCATGGACACGGCTGTGATACCAGTGCGTGGCAGCCCCAGCGCATCGAAGGCACGCACGGTCACAAGCAGCGCCAGCGTGGAGTCCAGGCCGCCCGAAAGGCCAATCACCGCAGCCTTGGTACCCGTATGGGCAAGGCGGGTCTTGAGGCCGGCGGTCTGCAGGTCGAGGATGGTCTCGCAACGCTCGGCCAGGTCGCCATGGTCGGCCGGCACAAAGGGCGCGCGCGGGAAAACGCGGTCGATATCGCAGGCATCGCGCAGGACAGGTTCTTCGGCCAGCACGCCCTCAAACGAAAACTCAACGGTCGTGGCCTCCGGCGCATCGTCGGTGCGCGTCCACGTCGTCGAGCGACGGCGCTCGGCAACCAGGCGGTCAAGGTCAACGTCGGCGATGGCCATATCGCAGGTAAGCAGTTTGGTCGCGGCGAGCTTGGAGCCGTTTTCGTAGACGAGGTTCTCGCCCGCAAAGACCATGTCGGTCGTGGACTCGCCCTCGCTCGCGTCCGCGTAGGCATAGGCGCAGTACAGGCGCGCGCTTTGGTTAGAGATAAGGCTGCGGCGGTAATCTGCCTTACCGATGATCTCGTCCGAGGCCGACGGGTTGAGAATCACCGTCGCACCGGCAAGCGCCATCTCAGTCGAAGGGGGTGCCGGCACCCACAGGTCCTCACAGACCTCAACGCCCAGCACCAAATCCTCGGCACCTTCATCGCAGCAGCGGTAGACAAGCCCCGAACCCAGCGGGACCGGACCCTGACCGGCAAATTCAACCCACACGGGATCCGCAGGCGCCGGAGCAAACCAACGGCGCTCATAGAACTCGCCATAGTTGGGCAAATACTTCTTGGCCGTGAGGCCCAAAAGCTCGCCCGCACAGCACACGGCCGCGCAGTTGTAGATGTTTTCAGCCACCGCAACGGGCAAGCCAACGGTAAAGACGATCGGCAGCTCACGGGTTTCATCGAGGATGCGCACCAGCGCTGCCTCGCAGGCATGCAGCAGCGTGCGGTTATGGAACAGATCGGCCGCGGTATAGCCGCACAAGTTAAGCTCGGGCAGCACCAGCGCGCGAACGCCGCGCTCGGCAGCCTCGCGAACAGCCGCCAGCACAACCTCGGCATTGCCCTCGACATCGGCCACGCGAATCTGCGG
The DNA here is from genome assembly GCA_905215755.1 of uncultured bacterium. Lineage (GTDB taxonomy): Bacteria > Actinomycetota > Coriobacteriia > Coriobacteriales > Coriobacteriaceae > Collinsella. Next base: position 24,017 of record CAJMRE010000001.1, on the reverse strand, counting down.
CGACACCGCCGCCACACGCAAAAAGCCATCAGACTGAGAAAGGTGAAGATTCATAAGAATGCTCCCGTGCGTAGACGCCATTCACAACAATTAGCAAGTCCTATTGTAGTTCAACCGCCGGGTGTAACCGCATCCCACCAACTTGGTGAGCAATTGATGAGTTGATGGTATCTGTTAAATGTCACGTACGATTCACATCTGGTGGGTACCCTGATGGCTACACGAAACGAAGCAGATTTACACCGGGAGGACCCCGTATGACAACCAAGTACACCGACGCGCCGCGCACGCGCGTCATGACGCCGGCATCGCTCAACAACGGCGTTCACGAGAATCACTCCATCGGCCAGACCATGGCCATCGCGCCCAAAAAGGGCCTGTTCGATGATATTTCTATCCCCCAGATCATCGCCGGCGCCGCGGCTGCGGCCACAAGTGTTGCGCTTGCCTCCAAGATCGGCATTGCCGGCTCGGTAATCGGCGCCGCCGTGAGCTCGGTCATCACCGTTGTGTCCTCGCAGGTCTATCGCCACTTTATCTCCGCGAGTGCCGAAGCCATTAAGGGCACGCACGCAGCCGTCGACTATCCCGCCGGTGCCTACGAGCCCGTTGAGCCCAATGACAACGAGCACCTCGGCGGAGCTGCGACCACGCAGGAGATGCGCCAGATTGCGGGACGCGCGACCACGGCCCGCGTCGCCCCCAACAGCCTGCGTGCCAAAGCAGCGGCAGAGCGCAGCCAGACACAAAAGAAGGTCATCATCTTCTCGGTCGCCATTGCGATCGTTGCGGTCATTGCCTGCGCCGGTGCCATTCTCATCACCACTGCCGGCGAGGGCTTGGGCGCACGCCCCGAGCCGATTCTGTCATCGCGCACGACCGAGAGCGATGCAAATGGCAACACCCAGTCGCAGGATCAGCAGGCGCAGACGGACGATACGCAAGACAGTTCTACCTCTGCCAATTCGTCCTCGAACACCCAAAACCAATCGCAGGGCACCGATTCCTCTACGGCCAACAGTGGCACGCCGTCCGGCACGACCGACTCAAGCCAAACGACTGGCGGTTCACAGCCGAACACGGGAGGCCAGACGAGCGACACCACGTCGGGAACGGGCGCAGCAGACAGCAACAACACCAACAGCTCGAACAGCTCGAGTGGAACCGCGTCCGGCACGGCATCTGACAACTCGAGCCAAGGCACGGCATCGGGCAACTAAGTACATTTGCCTCTCATAGATAACCGACCTGTACAACGGGCGCGAATCGAAAGCGGTTCGCGCCCGTTTGCCTTGGGCGCCGCCATGGCGAACGCTATGCGATGGTAAGATGCTTTACATGTGTAAAGAGGAGATTTGCCATGAGCAAGACAATAGTTAGGCCCACGCTTTCGCTGGGCAACCACATCTATCTGTATCGCCTGCTGCGCGACGCGATTGGGTGCGGCAAGCAAACGTTTATGACACAGGTCGAGGAGGCGCTCGCCGCCGGCGACATGACCGCTTATGACCTGGGCTTCGAGTCCACGTGCGAGCTGCTCGAGGAGCTCAACGACTGCATTAAGCTGACCGTCTTTAAGGGCGGCCGCCTGTATGCCACCGTCATCGCCAACGAGGCCTGGGATGCCGCCCTTGCCAAGGGCGAGGACAAGCCCAAGGCTGCCAAGGGCGCCAAGCAGTCCTACAAAAAGAAAAAGCGCGGTGAGAAGGACCTCAAGGCCGTGCGTCCCAAGCACGTTAAGCGTCCCGAGCCCGAAGTCATGGTTGAAGCCGTGCCGGAACCCGAGCCCGAGACAGAGATCGAAGTCGCTATTGAGGTAACAGCGGAAGCCGAAACCGAAATCGCCGCCACGACCGATCCCGAAGTCATATCAGAGCAGGAAGCCACTGCGGAGCTCAACGAGGCTCCCAAGTCGACAACCGCAGAAGCCGCCAACCAACCCGAGACGCCTGCGTTCCAAAACAGCGATGTCTTTAGCGACGAGGCCGAGGACGATCAACCCGACGAGTCCGCTGATCAAGACGCTACCGAGTCGACGCCGGAACCCGAGGCACCGCAGCCCGCCATCTCGCTCACGGTCGTCTATGACCCCGAGAACGCAAACGCCGGCATCACCACCATGGCATCCACGCCCATCGAGGCAAAGTCGAGCGTCGAGAATCAGAGCGCTCCGCAAGTCGAGTTCGACACCGCGACCGCAGACGCACCTGCCATCGTCGAACCCGCAGATTCCGCGGCGATGCCGAAAGCGGACACCGAATCAGTACTCGGCGCCGAACCCGCGCCCGTCATCGAGGTGACGCCCGTCAATGATCAGGCCTTCGCACCGACGATGGTACCGGCCCCCGCACCCGTAGCGCCCGCCATCCCCGAGGACTTCCCCATCGATTTCGCAACCGAGGTCTTCTGCCCCGGTCCATTGCTACACCAGCTGTCGACCTATCTCCCCTACGGCGCTGACACGCTCGGCATCGTCGGCGAGTACTATTGGATCGCCCGCGAGCGCGGCACCATCGAGGCCGCGCGAAACCGTGCAAGCTTCCCCCTGCGCTACACGCAGGCCGGCGAGCGCCGCGAGGTTACCGTGCGCATCCGCCGCAACACCACCGGCGGTCTCGGATCCACCTGGGCCATCGATAAAGTCGAAGAACCCGAGCAGTAACGACAAACGGCTCAAATCCAAATCAGGATTTGAGCCGTTTTTATTTGTTGATGTTGCGTAACCAACAGCGAGCGGGCCGCAAGTGCCCCAGGTTGCCGTGAAAGAGGAGCGACGCGTACTTCGGTACGCGAGCGACGGCTTGAACGGCAAGATGGGGTGCTTGCGACCCGCGCAGCGTCGAGCAGTTACGCGGTTTGGAAAACCGCGTAACGATCTAGTCGCGCGTCAGCTTACGGTGGATACGATGCGGCTGGGCTGCGTCCTCACCCAGGCGCTCGATACGGTTGGCCTGATAGGCCTCAAAGTTGCCCTCGAACCAATACCAGTTGCCCGGATTCTCGTCGGTGCCCTCCCACGCCAGAATGTGCGTGGCGACGCGGTCCAGGAACATACGATCGTGGCTAATGACCACCGAGCAGCCCGGGAACTCGAGCAGCGCCGCCTCGAGCGAGGACAGTGTCTCGACGTCGAGGTCGTTCGTGGGCTCGTCGAGGAGCAGCAGGTTGCCGCCCTGCTTGAGCGTGAGCGCCAGGTTCAGACGGTTGCGCTCGCCACCGGAGAGTACGCCAGCGCGCTTCTGCTGGTCCTGGCCCTTAAAGCCAAAGCTCGCCACGTACGCGCGGCTGGGGACCTCGGTCTCGCCGACCATCATGTGGTCCAGGCCATCCGAGACGACCTCCCACAGGTTCTTGTCGGGGTCGATGCCAGAACGGTTCTGATCGACATAGGAGATCTTGACGGTCTCGCCCACCTCGAGCTCGCCCGAAGTCAGCGGCTCCAGGCCCACGATGGTCTTGAAGAGCGTAGTCTTGCCCACACCGTTGGGGCCGATGACGCCCACGATGCCGTTACGCGGCAGGGTGAAAGAAAGGTCGTCGATGAGCACACGGCCATCGAACTCCTTGTGCAGGTGATGGGCCTCGAGCACCTTGTTGCCCAGACGCGGTCCAACGGGAATGCGGATGTCGGTCCAGTCGAGCTTCTGGCTTGCGCGGGCCTCGGCCTCCATCTCCTCGTAGCGAGCCAGACGGGCCTTGTTCTTGGCCTGGCGAGCCTTGGGCGAGCTGCGTACCCACTCGAGCTCGGCCTCCATGCGCTTGGCGAGCTTGGCATCGCGGTTACCCTGTGCCTCGATACGCGCGGCCTTGGTCTCCAGATACGTGGAGTAGTTGCCCTTGTAGGGATAAAGGTGACCGCGGTCGACCTCGCAGATCCACTCGGCAACGTTATCCAGGAAGTAGCGATCGTGCGTGACGGCAAGCACCGAGCCCTGGTAGTTGTGCAGGAAGTGCTCGAGCCACAGGATCGACTCGGCGTCCAGGTGGTTCGTGGGCTCGTCGAGCAGCAGCAGGTCGGGAGCCTCGAGCAGCAGCTTGCACAGGGCCACGCGGCGGCGCTCGCCGCCGGAAAGCACGTTGACCGGCATGTCGGAATCGGGCAGCTGCAGGGCGTCCATGGCCTGGCCGAGCTTGGAATCGATATCCCAGCCGTCGGCGGCGTCGATCTCGTCCTGGAGCTTTCCCATCTCAGCCATGAGGGCGGCCATGTCGCAATCCGGGTCGCACATCTCCTCGCCGATCTTGTTGAAGCGATCGACCTTGGCGATCATGTCGCCAAATGCCATGCGCACGTTCTCGATGACGGTCTTGTCGTCGTCGAGCGGCGGCTCCTGCTGCAGGATACCCACGGTGTAGCCGGGGGTAAGCCTGGCATCGCCGTTGGAAACTTCCTCGATGCCGGCCATGATCTTGAGCAGGGTCGACTTACCCATGCCGTTGGGACCCACAACGCCGATCTTGGCGCCAGGGTAGAAACTCAGAGTCACGTCGTCAAGGATTACCTTGTCGCCATGGGCCTTGCGAGCCTGATACATCTGGTAGATAAACTCTGCCATTTGCCTGTTTTATCCTTTCTACCTGCTGTTTCCCTATTCTTGATTCGCTTTAGTGGAAACGAAATGAGGGAACCAGCTCTGAAACGTAACGAAAAAGGGGCATGGTTGCCCATACCCCCTAATACTACCTGGGAAAAGTCCCCCGGAACATACTATGAACTGCGTACGCTAGTTTTCCGCAACCTTAACGAGCGGCTCGCTGCGATTTGCGCCACAGCAGATACGAGTAGACGTAGATGGCTCCGACCGAACCAAACGCCAGAACCGCAATCACCGCGGCGACGACTTCACTCGAAAGCACGCTGCCTGCCACGCCCATCACAATCAGGCCAATACCCAGCACCATAAAGCAGGCGCCGCCAAAACGCTGCGTACGGCGCCAGTTCTCGGGATCGGCAAGCGCCCAGGGTGTCTTGATACCGAGCGTATAGTTCTGCTTCACACGCGGCAAGTAGTTGCCTACGCCGATGAACAGCAAACCGACAACACCGGAAATCAGCACGTTAACCGAACCGACCGCCGGCACCACGCCCCAGACCGTAAGCTCTCCCAGCCAGCTTATGGCGCACATGAACAAGGTGAAGGCGATTACGAAGCCCTGGTAGAACTTGCCCGAGGTTCGATATGCCTCACCTTTGGGGTCGATGCGCGGCACCACGCAGAACATTGCGAGAAGCGCCAGAGGCAGCACGCCGAGCGCGGAGGCCATCCAGCTAGGACCCCAACCGTCGACGGCGCCGTTCGCGCCCCAGTGCGTGGGAATCTGCGCAGGCAAGCTCGGCATCACCATGAGGTGCGCTACGACATTGGCGACGCACAGAGCGACCAGCGCAATCCACACGCGCGACGATACCCCCGTGGGGTGAATGCCCTTGTTTTCGTTATTCATCCTTATCACCTTCCGTGTTTGTAAAACCCATAAACCAGCCAATCAAATCCTGCATGACGGTGGTGTTTAAGCTGTATACGATGTTTTGGCCATGGCGCTCGTCGGTCACCAACCCGGCGTTTTTGAGCGTCGCCAAGTGATGGCTCAGCGACGGCTTACTGATATCGAAATGCTCGGCAAGCTCCCCCGCCGTGCAATTGCCCTCGCGCAGCAACTCCAAAATGCGCCGTCGCGTTGGATCGGCAAGCGCCTTAAAACCCTCTCCCGGCATAAGACCTCCTCTCATCATCTCTCATGACGCGCACACTATACTCGATATTTAGATGTTTGTCTAACTATCTAATCTTGTACTCAAAAAAATAGCCGCCTCCGCGTAATGCGAAGACGGCCACTTCTCACGCTACAAACGTGTTTTTGAGTTGGCCAACCCGCTGCAACGGGTGCCATCTGCTTCAATCTTATGCGAACCCCGATCCCATTTCAACAAGCCCAAGGGCTCAAATGGAATCGCGATAACACCTATAATGGCGATAGCTAAAACACGATTCGCTTCCCCATCGGAGGATGTCTATGACCGAAACCGCTGCCGCTCTCGTCGAGACACGCGACACCAAGCTCGAGATCATCATGGGCCGCGAGGCACTCGATAAGCTCGCCGATGCTACGGTGTTGGTGCTCGGCTGCGGAGGCGTGGGCTCCAACTGCTGCGAGGCACTCGCCCGCGGCGGCATTGGTCATTTCGTCATTCTGGACAAGGACATCGTCGCGCCCAGCAATATCAATCGCCAGGCTATCGCCTTTCACAGCACTATCGACAAGCGCAAGGTCGATGTTATGGAAGCCATGATCCACGACATCAATCCCACCGCCACCGTTATCAAACGCACCGAATACCTGCTGAGCGACAACATCGACGAGTTCTTCGCGAGCGTTTTGGAGCAGACGGACGGCAAGCTCGACTACGTCGTCGACGCCATCGACACCATCTCGGCCAAGCTCACCATTGCCAAATATGCTCAGGACCACGACATTCGTTTGGTTAGCTCCATGGGCGGGGCCAACAAGCTCCATCCCGAGTGCCTCCGCTTTGCCGACATTTTCGATACGGTACGTGACCCCATGAGCCGCATCATGCGCAAAGAATGTAAGAAGCGCGGAATCAAGAGTCTGCACGTGCTGTTTAGCTGCGAGGAATCGGTTAAGACCCAACCCCGCGACCCGTCCAACATCCACGAGCGTACCGAGTTGGGTACCGCCAGCTTTATGCCGCCCATCATGGGTCAGATGATTGCCGGCGAGGTTATCCGCCAGATCAGCGGGCGCGGCACCGAGCGCGTACGCGCCGACGGCCAACGCCTGGACTAGCAGAATGTCCTGCGATGGAACCGCAATTCTTTGACACGCATTGTCATCTTGATTTGATGCTCGGCCCCGATGCTGCAGCCAGTGAGTCGGCGGCGTCGGGTCTGGGGCTCTTTGACTGCGGGGTCGACCCACGCGACTTTTCGGCCGCAAACGAGCGCGCCCGTCGCCAACCAAGCATCATCGCCGGCGTTGGGCTTCACCCCTGGTGGCTCGCCGACGGCCGCTGCGGTCCCGCCGAAGTCAACCTGCTTTGCGAGTTTGCTGCCCAAGAGCGCTACATCGGCGAAGTCGGACTTGACTTTTCCGCTCGTTTTGCCTTAAGTGAGCCGCTACAAATACAGGCATTTGACTGGCTCTGCGATACACTCGTGCAGCATCCTCTTACCGGGCGAGTGATATCAATTCACGCCGTTCGTTCAGCAGGAGCCGTACTGGACGTCCTCGAATCGCATGGACTACTCATCCCAAACCCCGACTCCCCCGCTATCATCTTCCACTGGTTTAGCGGTACTTCGGACGAACTCGTCCGCGCGCGTAATGCGGGCTGTTATTTTTCCGTGAACGAGCGGATGCTCGCCACCAAGCGCGGTCGCGAATACGCCCGACAGATCCCACTCGATCGTTTACTGCTCGAGACCGATGCGCCGGCGGAGGCAAACACAGAAACAAGCGCACAGTCGCTCATCAGATCGCTCACAAGGACCTCGATGCGCATTGCCTCACTCAAAAACTGTGACGCTAAGCACATTGAGTCGGCAGTTTTAGCAAATGCGCGCTCTGTATTTGACCTTCGCTAACCCCTGTGGGCAAAAAATGCCAAATATGAGTACTGCTACCGGAATGGATACATTACTTTTAACTTCCCAACCGCCAGAATAATCCTCGATTGTCCGCTAATTAAAGCTTTTACAGTCATTCATCCTGCGTTTTCGCAAATCTTAAACCCCTCCAGACGCTCAAATCACATCTGAAGGGGTTGATTTTGCTGCGACTAAATTAGTCACAGTACTCATATTTGGCATTTTTTGCACACCGAGTCCCGGGGAGGCACCCGCACCTCCCCGGGACCGCTCGGCTATTCGACGATTGGTGCTCCGTGGCCCCAAGAACCTTCCATGCCGCACACGGTCGAGGCAAACCCGGCAGCAAAGTCGAGCGCGCGCTCGATGGCCTCGGCGCCATCCTCACCACGCTTGACGGAATCGAGATAGCACATCAAAAACGAGGTGAGGAACGAGTCGCCCGCCCCCATGGTGTCCTTCATGTCCGTTACCGGTTTAGCCAGCTGGCGGTAATAACGCTCGCCGTCGTAAGCAATGCAGCCCTCGGCGCCCGCCGTAGCCGACACAAAACGCGGACCCAGACCCTTCACCCATGCCAGACGCTCGCGAATCTCGTCCTCGCCCGCGGCATCCGCCGCACTAAAGAAAGCGAAATCGACGTAGGGCGCAATCTGCTCGTAGTACTCGTCGGTGGAGTCGTCCGAAAAGTCAAAAGAGACCGTGACGCCCGCAGCCTTCAACTTGGGCAGCTCGCGCTCGGTAAAGCAGTAGTTGCCCGAATGAACCACATCGAACTGCTTCATGTACGCAAGGTCAAAGCGATCGAGGACATAGCGCGCATCGCCACGGATACCGCCCTCGTTGGAGCCAAGGAAGACACGGTCACCGTCAACGACGGTCACGCGAGCCGCTCCGTTCTCGCCAATCATCTGCTCGCACTTGTCAAGCTCGATACCCTCATCCTCGAGGCTTGCAATGACATGCTCGGCAGCGGCGTCATTGCCAAAAATGCCCATGTATGCAGAGCGTGCGGCACCGCATTTCTTGGCATAAACGGCGAAGTTCACCGCATTGCCGCCGGGATACATGGTGTGGATATGCTCGTAGCGATCGACGACGTTGTCGCCAAATCCGAGCGCGTTAACGTTAAATGCCATGGCCTTTGCCCCTTCTAGTACTCGACGACGCCCATGTAGCGACGGAAATCGGGATCATGGTCAAACACCTTGCCGCGTGCGGCACGCAGCTCGCAGTTCATGGCGTAGAACAGCACCGGGTCCAGATAGGCACGGACGCTCGCCGGCACGGCTTCCATACCGTACTCCTTGGCATCGAGCACCATCAGCGTATCGGTATGCGTCTTAAGGAACGCCAGGGCGCGCTCGTCCATAGCACGGCACTCGCTGGAGCCCATCTGCAGGAAGTAAAAAACGCCATCCTGAGTAGCCTCGAAGGGGCCATGGAAGTACTCGGCAGAGTGGATGTAGCTGCAGTGCTGCCACTGCATCTCCATAAGAGAGCAGATAGCGAAACCGTAGGTCTGGCTAAAGTTGGGACCGCTGCCCAGAATATAGAAGAACTCGTGCTCCTGGCAAAGCTTGGCAAAGCGATCACCCAGCTCGGCATTTACCTTCTCGCGTGCCGGGGGAAGAATCTTATCCATCTCGGCAATACCGGCATACATATCGGCAAGATCGGCGTAGCCCTCCTGCTGATCGAGCAGCTCGGCCGCAAGCGACAGCGAAATGCCAGCGGGGACCTCGGCCTGCGGCACGCCCTCGCCCCACGGGTAGACCCACGTGGTCCACTTGCCGGAGTCAATCTTGGATCCAGCGTTGTCGGTCTGGGCGATCACCGTAGCGCCGGCAGCAAGGGCAATCTCACAGCCCTCGACGACCTCGGGGGTGTTGCCACTGTGGCTGCAAGCAATGACCAGGGATTTCTCACCCAAGCGGCGCGGGCGCATGATATCAAACTCGCGAGCCGTATAGATATACGAAGTGAAGGTGGTTGCCTCGCGCTGCAGAAGCTCATGAGCCGGGATCAAATCGATCATGGAGCCACCGCAAGCAATCCAGTAGACGCTGTCGAACTTGCCCTTCTCGGCAATTGCCTCTTTGATCAGGTCGTGTGCGTTCATATCCAGTTCCTTTCTTGTTTGGTCCACAATCAATGACGTTGGTTGCGTGGCCGATGGTTGTTTTAGTCAATCAGATATTTCTCGAATGCGGCCATGTTCTTGGCATCTGCCGCCGCCGGGTCATCATAGTAACGACCGTCCGTGATTTCCTGGCCCAGCATGCCGTCGAAACCATGGGCGTTGAGCGTGGCAACGAAGGCGTCCATATCGTGCTTGCCATCGCCCCACACCAGATGGCCATACGGATCACCGTCGATAAAGTGCATCTCGTGAATTGCCCCATCACCAAAGGCGGCAAACCAGTCCTCGAGCGTCTCGCCTGCAACGCCCATCGCGGTTGTATCAACCATGGGCTGTAAGTACGGGCTCGCGACCTCGTCAATCATGCGCTTCGCATCGGAAACCGTCGTCACAAGGTTGCTCTCCTCGGGACGCAGGCTTTCCATCGTAAGCACCAGACCGTGCTCGCCGGCATACTCCGCCAGAATGGACATGTGCTCGCGGCTGCGCTTCCAGGCTTCCTCGCGGTCCTCGTCCCAGTCGCCCCAGCCCGAGTTGACGGACATACGGTCGCACCCAAGTACCTCGGCAAGCTCAATGCCGTGCTTAAAGTACGCCAGGCTGCGCTGTTCATGCAGCGGTTTGCGTGCGCAGTATTGCCAAGGATAGACAACATTCTCGGGACACAGAGTACGATACCTAAGCCCACGGTCTGCAGCTTTTTTCGCCAGGACCTCAGCCTCAAAGTAGCCCGTATGGTCGAGTGTCACATGCGGCTCCGCACACCACAGCTCAATGGACTCAAAGCCCAAACGCTGCTGCACATCAAGGAAGTAATCGAGCGACCACATGATGTAGTGGATATTCATGCCCGCAATCTGTTCGCGGCGCAGCGTCGGCATGGATTCAGACATCTTATGCCTCCTTATTTCGATCGAACACGATTTGTCCGTCCGACATCGTCATATCAACCGAAAGATCGCGTGCGTCGCGATAATCGAGGTCGAACACATCCCGATCGAGCACGCAGATATCAGCAAGCTTGCCGACCTCGAGCGTACCCAGCTCGTCTTCGCGCATCAGATCGTACGCGCCCCCGGCAGTCCAAGCACGCAAGAGCTCGACAAGCGTCAGCGCGTTGGCCTCATTCACGGGCAGTCCATCGTCGAAGTATCCGCCGCACGCACTGTAGATTGACTCGCCCAGGCTCGGAATCAGCAGCGGCAAATCCGTACCACAGCACACCGTGCATCCGGAATCTTCCATGCCGCGGCGATTCCAGCTGTGCAAAAGTCGCGTCTTGCCAATTTGTCGACGCATCATCGACAGGCAATCCTCGCGCCGGTCCAGCGTCAGAATCTGCGGATAGACCTCGCAAATTCCACCTAACTTGCCAAACTTGACAAGATCGGTCGGATCAGAGTTCTCGAGATCGGTAATCGCATGGCGGCGAAGCAACCGTCCATGCTCGTCTCGAGGCAGCGAGGCATAGAGCGCCACGGTGCGACGAACGGCGCCATCGCCCTGGCAATGCAAGGAATATCGGAAGCCGTCAGCATCAATTGCGCGCAGCTCGTTCTCAATCAGATCCCACTCGGGCTCCTCGACAACCGTCTTGCCGGCAGCGCCCGCATCGGCCGCGTCCTCATAGGGGTCAATCATCTCGGCAAGCCCCGCCCATACGCCGCGATCGGTCATACGGTTGAAGCCAGAAAAACGAACGAACGGTCCCCGGAAGCGCTCTCGTGCCTCGCGGGCATATGCCAGATTTGCACCGGCACCCACCGGCTGCGACATCATAGAGACGCGAACCGTCAGCTCACCAGATTCCTCACGGCGAGCCATTTCGTCGGCAAAACCGTAGTAGTCATCAAACGCCATCTCCTTGATGGCGGTAACGCCGCGCTCGTTAAGCATGCTCATGTAGTCCGAATACCCCGCACGTACCTCGGGCAGCGCGAGGAAATCGCTCATCATGCGCCAGATCTTCTCGGCATAGCACGCCTGGGGTGTAAAGCCGTATCGTGCACTGGCGGCAGCATTGAGAACGCAGGTCTCCGCACCCGGTGTAAAGCAGACGACAGGGATATCGCCAAAACAATCGTCAAACACAGCTGCCGTATTTGCGTTCTCGGCATCCGATGCCAACGTTTCGGGTAGGCTGTGGCCAAAAGCCGCCGCGCAATCCGGATGATCTTCTTTCCATGCACGCAAGAGCGACACGGCCTCTTTGGCATCAGCGATGCCGGACAGATCAGACCCCAACGTCCGCAGCGCCCAGCCTGTATAGAAGGTATGCACATCGATCAGGCCAGGCATGACGGTACGGTCGCCCAGATCAACTACCTCGTCCGCTTGGGTCAAATACGAAGCTACCTCACACTTGGTGCCAACCGCCTCAATTCGATTGCCACGGACCGCTACGAAACCTTCGAACGGCAGGTCCCCCGTACCGGTAAAGACGCTCTTAGACGTCAGGACCGTTAAACGATCAGACATCACAACCACCTACACCGGAAGCATGCCAGAGATTGCCGTTACGATCAGGCCAAAGACGACCATGAAAATGAAGAACTTCCAAATGGTCTTCCACCATTGGCCAAACGAAATCTTAGCCACGGCAAGGCCGGCGACCGTCATGCCCGCCACGGGACTGATGGTGTTGATGGTCTGATTAGCAAACTGGAGCGCGGTAACGGCAGCTTCGGGATTGAGGCCCATAAGCTCGGTCAGCGGACCCATGACGGGCATGGTGAGCGCCGCAAGTCCAGAACTCGAGGGAACCAGCAAAGAGAGCAGGCCAAGGACGATATACATAAACGTGGTGTAGACGGCAGCGGGTGCACCGGCGAGCGCAGTAGCGAGCGCCTGGAGGATGGTGTCGATGATCATGCCGCCCTCGGCGATGACCAGAATACCGCGAGCGATACCGATAACGATAGCAGCGTACGCAAAATCGGCGAGACCCTTAACGAACTCCTCAGCGATCGTCTGCTGGTCAAGACCGCCCAGGATACCGGCAAGCAAGCCCATGCCAAGGAACACGGCGGAAATCTCATTCATGTACCAGCCCTGGGTAACAAGACCCCAGACGATAATGCCCATACCGCAGGCAAAATCGATAAGTACGAGCTTCTGACGGGTAGTGAACTCTTCCTCGATGGAGGCATCGGTCACGGAAAACTCAACACGCTTGAGCTTGTCGTCCTCGTACGTAATGGACGACTCGGGGTTTTTCTTGACGCGCATAGCGTAGCGCATGGCCCATGCGATACCGACGGCAGTAAAGATGACCCAAGAAACGGCGCGCAGCCACAGCTGAGGATTGCCCTCGATGCCAATGATGCCCTGGGCGATCAAAACATTAAACGGGTCGATGGTCGAAGCACAATATCCCAGGTTAGGACCAAGGAAGCAGATGATGAATGCCGTCATCGAGTCATAACCGATACCCATCATGATGGGAATGAAGATGGCATAGAACGGCAGGGCTTCCTCAGACATGCCAAACGTAGTGCCGCAAATGGACAGCAACGTCATCGTAATGGGAATGATGAGGATGTCCTTGTTCTTGAGCTTTTTAATCACACGGCTCATGCCGGCATTCAAAGCGTTGGTCTTGGTGATGATTGCGAACGATCCGCCAATCAATAAGACGAACGCAACGACGTCGGCAGCCTCCTGGATGCCCTTAGTGGGCGCTTGCAGGACCGCGAAGATATCCTGACCCAGATTGATGGTCTCGCCGGTCTCAGAATCGGTGTAGTTCTTATCGACCTGTTCATAGGTTCCAGCAACGGCGACTTCGCGCTCGCCCGCCGCTGTCGAAATCGTCTTGCGCTGATACTGACCCGAGGGAACGATCCAAGTCAGGACCGCAAAGACAACGATCAGCAAGAACATGATCGTATAGACATGCGGTAATTTGAACTTAAAACGTCTGTTTGTCTTCTTCGCCTTCGTATCTGACATAGATACCTCCAAAGAACTCGAGACTGCATCGCATCTCGCTTCAACGCTTGCATAAGGCAAACGTTCTATGACGTTCTATAGATTACCAGCAGCTTTTCCCGTCATCAAGATAATTTCAAACTGATTGCCGCAACGCGGTTGAACGGTCGCGTTCGCGCCGTGAACGGTATGGAAGCGCCCGGTGAGATGATCCACCGGGCGTTTCCATTCGCAATGTCCTAGATGTCAAAAACGTAGCGAGACCCAACGATCCGCTGACGACCGATGATAAACGGCCGCCGTTGCTCATCGAAAAAGAAGGCTTCCATATAAAACAAGGGTTCGCCAACGGGAACCGCCAGCAACCGAGCGACCTCGGGCGATGCGCACGCGATCTCGAGCGTGCACGGGTCGGTAAACGCGGGCATGCGGCCAGTCTGGTTGCGCACGAACTCAAAAATGGATTGGTTAGACAGAGGCGCCGTTGATAGATAGGCGTTGTCCTCGTAAACGTATATGTTGTTCTCAAGCATGACGGGGACGCCATCGGCAGTACGCACGCGCTCAACGCAAATCAAGTCAGTTCCAACGGGAACACCAAAGAAATGTGCTTCGGTGGAATCCGCCGGCAGTATCTTTCTCGAAATGACACACGCCCCCGGTTCCATTCCGTTAACGCGGCATGCGTCCGAAAAACTCTGAACGTCATCCTTCTGGCGAATCTTGCGCTTGAGCTTGGGGGCATTGACAAACGTGCCTTTCCCCTGTCGCTTCGTTAGATAGCCCTGCTGGACGAGCTCCTCAATAGCACGTCGCACGGTAACGCGGCCAACTTTATAGCTCTCAGCCAATTCGAATTCGTTGGGTATCCGCGCGCCTGCCTTGTAGGCGCCGGAGTTGATTTCGTTTTTAATGATATCGATAACCTGTTGGTACAGCGGTATCGCTGCTTTACCGTCAGTTAGCCCTTCAGTCGGTGGCATATACCCTCTCCAAGCACGATTAAGTCTAAAGCGGGCTCAGGGGCATTCAACAAGCCCTTAAGCCCGCATTAGCTTAAAGTATGCTAGGTGTCGCACCAAAATGTTGGCTATTTACTCATCAGACCCGAAAAACGCGCAACTACCGCGCTCCTAAGAAAGCGTGAGCAGCTCCGGCAGCTGGTCGATAATCTTGTCCGCGGCATCCTGGCTAAAGCCAAAGCGTTCCTCGCGCTTGGCAATGACTGTCAGGCCGGCTCGCTTGCCAGCGGTGATGCCGGGCACCGAATCCTCAACGCAGCAGCAGCGATTCGCGGGCAGCCCCAGCAGGTCCAGCGCATGCAGGTAGATGTCGGGCTCGGGTTTGCTCTCCTTAAACTGCTCGCCGCTCACCACATACTCAAAGGCATCAGACAGCCCGCATGCGTTGAGCACTTCCTCGATGCTAACCATGGGAGACGAGCTGGCAAGCGCCACGCGAACGCCACGGCGCGGCAGCTCTCGAATCGTATCCACGGCGCCTGGGTTAATCAAAGCCTGATAGTCACGCGGACGCTTATGCGCCCACTCGTCCCAACGGGCCAACGCCTCCTCGCCAGTGAAGTGTCCCTTACCGGCGCGCTCAAACCAATCGACCAGCATATGCAGGAAGAACTGATGCGAGGTACCGACCTGCCCATTCAACTCCTCTTGAGTCAGATTAAGTCCAAGCTCCTTGGCAAACGCGGCAGTCTCGCCCAAGTAGTAATACTCGGTATCGACAATGACGCCGTCCATGTCAAAGATAACGGCGTCGAACGGAAATGCGGACACGGCACCCTCCCTAGCAAAAGGACGCCCGCAAGCAGGCGCCCGAGCCATGCATTAATCGGCGATTCTAACCCAGCAGCTTATCCAGCGCCACCGCAATGCCATCTTCGTTGTTATCGGCGGTCACCATCTGGGCTACAGCCTTAACCTCTTCGACGGCGTTACCCATGGCAACACCGGTGCCGGCCCACTCAATCATGGACTTGTCGTTCTGGCCGTCGCCAAACGATACGACCTCACTGGCATCGATGCCGAGCTTGGGCAGGGCACCCTCGAGTGCGCGGGCCTTGTCGATACCGGGCGCCGTGTACTCAAAGTACCAGTCGGCCGTAAACATGCCCGAAAGCGTCTGCTTAAAGGGCGCATACATCTCCTCGTAATGCGCCTGCAGGTAGGCCGGATCGCCCGCCGTCAGCAGCTTGTCCACGGGATAAGCATCAGCGACCTCATGCAGGCTCTCCACCTCGCGAATCTTAAGATCGCACGCATCGCGCTCGTATTTGACGATGTTTTTCTGCGAGCCGTCAGGCAGCGTGATCATGCAGTGATACGAATCCACGACATGCAAATCGCGACCGAGCGAAATCATAGGGATCACGTCAAAATTACGCAGGTGATCAATCAGACGGTGCAGCTCGTCAGCCGGCATAGCCTGGTCAAAAAGGACCTCATCGGTCTGAGCGTCGACCACATGCGCGCCATTAAAGGCAACCAGCAGACCGTCATGGTTTTGAAGGTCGAGCTCCTGCGCCAAGGCGTGCAGTCCCCATGCGGGACGGCCCGAAGCCAAGATGAGCTTAATGCCCGACTCCTGCGCCGCGAGCAGCTTCTCGCGCGTACGCGGGCTAATCACTTTCTGATCGTTGGTGAGCGTACCGTCGATATCCATCGCGATGGCTTTGATTGCCATATATGCCTCCCTGTCATTGAACAACCTTGTCTGAGCCATCATACAGAACACCCATCGCGACTCCGTTTACAACGGGCAAAAAGTCATATTGTCTCGAACATGAACGGCGTGTGGTCGTGAAGCTTTATCGCTCAGGTCAAATACGTCTGCTAGCGACGCTCATCCGTCGGTGCGCCCTCGACGATCGCGATGCCCGCCGATGCGCCTAACGCGCTGGCGCCGGCCTCGATGAATGCGCAAGCCTCTTCGTAATTATGGATACCGCCCGCCGCCTTGATTGCCACGGCATCGCCGAGCACCTCGTGCATCAGCCGCACGTCCTCGAGCTTAGCACCGCCAAAGCTTCTGCCGGTCGATGTCTTAAGGAATCCCGGCTTGGCCTCCAGCGCGATCTCGCATACACGGCGCTTGGCGGCGTCGTCGCCGTCCAGCTTGCACATCTCGACGATTACCTTGTCAGTGATGCCATGCGCGCGACAAAAATCAGCAATGGTAGTCATCTCGCGCTCGATGGCATCAAAATCGCGGTTCTCGATCGACCCCTGATTCAAAACGTAGTCAATCTCGGTAAAGCCACACGCAGCGTATTCCTCAAACCTCGCAAGCTTCTCCTCAAGCGTCATAGTGCCCTGGGGAAAGTCGATGGCGCCGGCAAGGATGATGTCAGAGCCCTCGAGCATGGCGCGGCCCGTCTCGTACTCCTGAAGGTTCGCGAATACGCAGCGAAAGTTGTACTTTAACGCCTTCTCGACATACTGCTCAAACGTGTCCTCGGGGGCATCGATATAGTCGATGTATTTATTGATGGGTTTGGCAAGTGTCATGCTGGGCCTCCTTGTTCAGGACTGACAACCGATTCGTGGTTTCACGCGAAATACCACGTTCAATGTACGCCCAACATACAAGGACAGCGTCCGCATTCCGACAAGTGGTATGAAATTAGCTGTAAACGTATATTTACAGACAGCGAATGGCACCGCACGCGGATGCCGACAGCAAGACATCCCCCCTCAATACACCCTCATGCCCCTTTACTGTTTGCGGCCAGAAATGATGAGCTGCACAACGTCGTTAGCGGTCGAATTCGACCTCTGACGACGTCACGCGACTCATCGTATCCGACCGACAACAGAAAAGGGGCACGTTCGCATAGCGTGGCGCGTGACGGTTGCAAAACCACCCCATTTGAAACAAACGCAAAAAAGTACTTGCAAAGACGCGTTCCGACATATAAGTTGATAAAAGACCGCCGTTGCGGTTTTAAGTAGATCGAGCATATGAAATTTCAGTTTTTAGCGTGTAAGAGAAAGAAGATCGGCAAAGTACAACCCCAAACGCAATGACAACTTAATGAGGTAACTGCCACATGTGAGGCACCCAGGGCATTGCTGTCTCGATTTTGAGCACGATGCCTTCCGCCTTGCATGGGCCGTTCCATCCCGCCCCTGCAGCAACTGCCTCACGGGCTCATTGAAAACCGCATAGCACCCCAACGTCAGCACATCACCCACGGCAAGCACATCACTCACGACAACCAACACATCAACAAACAGCACGAACATCAACCGATTGGAGAAGCTATGACAAACCACCACGCTGAAGACGGCGATAAGAAAAGCATTCTGGATGCCCGCATTGAGCGAGCATATGCAAACGAATATGACGCCGCCTTTGCCGCCGCGACCATCAAGAACTACGCATCGCTACCGCTCGCGACGATCTTGGCCGACCACCCTCAACTGCTGAAGCGCTGCACAAAGATCATGGGCGACCCCGACATTCGCAAGCTGACAGACCCCTATGCCCCAAAACGCGACAACGATTCGTACGTTCTTACCGTAGGCTGCCTAGCCCATATGCTTACGGCGCTCGACACGAAACTCAAGCTCGAATGGGAACCCGACGAGCGTCATGAACTCGAAAGCAAGCGGAACACCCTGCGCACCGCACTGTTCCTTCCGTTGGACGGCCTCAAGCGCTGCAACGTCGAGCTCAATACACAGGCGCGGCAAAAGCCCGGGACCACAGGGCAGAAAACTCCAAGACCCCATGCGGCCATCGTCGACCGCAACCGATATAACCGCATGACCGCGCACTTTTCTGCCGAGGGAGTAGCCATAAGGACGCTGATCGACCTGCTGTGCCTCCTGAGCATCAACGAGCTATTTGAGGGCTATCTCGCCCTTGTTCCCGCGACGGCACCCAAGTCGGTAGCAAAGATCATCGAAACCTGCAGACGCCAGTTTGAGCGCCATCGCAATGACAGCGAGATGAACGCCAGCATCGCGCAGTACTACGCGGCTCATTACAAAAATGACGGATGTGCCCCTGTCGAGCATCAGCTGCGGCTCGCCTACACCACGCCCGTCGCAACGCTCCATCGCTTTGGAGCCCTTGGCGCTTGCGAGCCGCACGAACAGGCGGCCTGCCCCACAACCGAGCTCGATCTCAGGCTCGGACGAACCCTGTAGCCCGCCAGCCCCTCCGCGGGCAACAATCCTATTCCACAACACAACCAACAGAAAGGAGTCCTCATGGACACCAATCATTCCCCCATCATCAGCCCCCTCACTATGCGTGAATCCGCCCGAGGTATCACGCTCACCAGCATTTACGATGAGATGCTCGCCCGTCGCGAGCTCTCCGTCATGGGAAACATCGAAACCCCGATGGCCCACGACCTATGCCAGCAGATCCGTCTGCTCGATGCCACCGACCCCAGCCGCCCCATCACCATATTTGTCGCCAGCGCCGGCGGAAGCGTGCGATCGGGTCTTGCGATCTATGACGCCATGCGCCTCGCATCGTGCCCCATCCGCACCGTCTGCCTGAAATTCGCCGCGTCCATGGGCGCCGTGATCTTTATGGGCGGCGACGATCGCCGTATGGCGCCCCATGCAGAGCTCATGATTCACGACCCGCTGATCCCCCAGGGGGCAGGCGGCTCGGCACTTGCGCTGCAGGAAACCAGCCGGCGTCTCATGCAGACCCGCAAGACCCTCACGCAAATCCTCTCGGACCGCAGCGGCCTCACGCCCAAGCGCATCCAGTCCCTCACCGCAAAAGACACCTACCTTTCGGCCGAGCGCGCCGTCGAGCTCGGCTTTGCCCACGAAATCCTCTCGACCACCAAGGAGGTCGCCCATGTCTAACCTCGCCAGCCGCCTCGCCGCATCTGAGTCCGCATCGTCCACCATCCTCGCCAAGGATCGAACGCTTTCCTGCGACACCCGCCAAACGGGACTCAACAACAACGCACTTGTGATCGGCCCCTCGGGAGCCGGCAAGACCCGAAACGTCCTCAAGCCCAACCTGCTGCAAATGAACGCAAGCTACATCGTGCTCGACACCAAAGGCACGCTCTGTCGCGAAGTGGGACCCGTGCTGGCAGCCCACGGTTACCGCGTGCAATGTCTCAACTTCGCCGACCTCAACACCGTCCCGGCCCTTGCGCCCGGCATCGAGCGCTGCGGCTACAACCCCCTGAGGCACATTCGCCGCAAGGCGGACGGCAGGCCCAACCAGCAGGACATCCTCTCGGTGGCAAAGGCCATCTGCCCCATCGAGGACAACAACCAGCCTTTTTGGGATCATGCGGCGGCAAACCTGCTGTCGTGTCTTATCGCCTACGTCACCGAACAGCTACCCGCCGACGAGCAGACGATCAGCTCGGTCATCAAGCTGATCGAGCACCTGCAGGACGGTGCCACGAGTCGATTGTTTGACGACCTGATCACGACCGACCCCCAAAGCTATGCCCTCTCGCTATGGCGGCGCTACGCCATTACGCAAAATGCCGAGCGCATGCACGCGAGCATCGTCGGCATCCTTGCCGAAAAGGTCATGTGTCTGGGATTCGACGGTGCGGCACAGCTCTATCGTGAGTGCCATCAGGTGGACTTCGCTTCCATGGGACACACCCCCTGCGCCCTGTTTGTAACCGTGAGCGATATTGACCGCAATCTCGATCCGCTGACCGGCCTCTTTATTTCGCAGGCGTTTATGGGCCTCATTCGTGAGGCCGATAGGCAGCCCGACGGCAGCCTGCCCGTGCCCGTGCGCTTTATGCTCGATGACTTCGCAAATCTGCAGATCCCCCAGATCGACAACGTGCTCTCGATTATCCGAAGCCGCAACATCTGGGCAACGCTGCTGCTGCAGTCGACCAACCAGCTCGATGCGCTCTATGGCGAGGCACGCGCACGCTCCATCATGGGCAACTGCGACACGCATCTGGTGCTGGCGTTCCAGGATCCCGAGAGTGCCCGGGTGTTTTCCGACCGCGCCGACGCGCTGCCCAGTACGCTCATGGCGACGCCGATTGATCGCTCGTGGCTCTTTGTACGCGGTCGCACTCCCGAACAGGTCGAGCGCTTTAGGCTCGAAGACCATCCGCTCTACGGGGAGCTGCCCGAGGCGCAGCGAGGCCATGCGGAGGCCGAGATCTAGGCGCAGGGTTCTCGCAGCGCGCGGCGCCCCGGCGATGTTCCACAAAGGCCGTGCGCCCCGGGACCACGGCAAAGCAAAGGGGCCCGCATCCGATGGGATACGGGCCCCTGGCTATAAGGCGCGACGCGTTAACAGCAGCGACTACTTGCGATGCGCGCGATAGAACTCGATAAGCGCTTGGGTCGAAGCGTCCTGCTCGGCCTTGGCGGCGTCGTCGTGGAAGGCCGGGGTGATCTGCTTGGCAAGCTGCTTGCCCAGCTCGACGCCCCACTGGTCGTAGGAGTCGATGCCCCAGACCGTGCCCTCGACAAACGTGATGTGCTCGTACAGGGCGATGAGCTCGCCGAGCGCGAACGGGGTCAACGTGTCGCCGAAGATCGAGGTCGTCGGACGGTTGCCCTCAAAGCAACGGGCCGGGACGATCTGCTCGGGCGTGCCCTCGGCGCGCACCTCGTCGGCCGTCTTACCAAAGGCGAGTGCCTTGGTCTGGGCTAGAAAGTTGCCCAGGAACAACTCGTGGACATCCTGACCGCTGTCGGTTGCGGGGTTGGCAGTATTGGCAAAGGCGATGAAATCGGCCGGAACCACCACGGTACCCTGGTGCAGCAGCTGGTAGAAGGCGTGCTGACCGTTGGTGCCGGGCTCGCCCCAGAAGATCTCACCGGTGTCGGAGGTCACGGCGCTGCCGTCCCAACGGACATGCTTGCCGTTGGACTCCATGGTGAGCTGCTGCAGGTAGGCCGGGAAGCGGTGCAGGTACTGGCAGTACGGCAGCACGGCGTGGCTCTTGGAACCGAAGAAGTTGACGTACCAGACGTTGAGCAGGCCCATCAGCGCGACGGCGTTGTTCTCGAGCGGGGTGTTGCAGAAGTACTCGTCGATGGCGTGGAAGCCCTCGAGGAACTGCTGGAAGCGCTCGGGGCCGAGCACGACGATCAGCGACAGGCCCACGGCGGAGTCAACGGAATAGCGGCCGCCAACCCAGTTCCAGAAACCGAAGGCGTTGGCAGGGTCGATACCGAAGGCCTCGACCTTCTCGAGTGCAGTGGAGACGGCGACGAAGTGCTTTGCCACGGCCTCGGCGTTCTGCTCATCGGAGCCGTCGATGGCGCCCTGAGCCTTGAGCTGCTCGAGCATCCAGGTCTTGACCTCGCGGGCGTTGGTGAGGGTCTCAAGCGTGGTAAAGGTCTTGGAGACGATGATCACGAGCGTGGTCTCGGGATCCAGACCCTTAAGCTTCTCGGCCTGGTCGTTGGGGTCGATGTTGGAGATGTAGCGGCAGTCGATACCGGCGTCGGCATAGGGACGCAGGGCCTCGTAGGCCATGACCGGGCCCAGATCGGAGCCACCGATGCCGATGGACACCAGGTGCTCGATCTTCTTGCCGGTAACGCCCTTCCACTCACCGGAGCGCACGCGCTCGGCGAAGGCGTACATGCGGTCGAGGACCTCGTGCACGTCGGCGACGACATCCTGGCCGTCGACAATGAGCTGGCCCTTCTCGCTTGCCGGACGACGAAGCGCGGTGTGCAGAACAGCGCGGTCCTCGGTGGTGTTGATGTGCTCGCCGGAGAACATGGCGTCACGGCGCTCCTCGAGCTTCACCTCGCGGGCAAGATCGCACAGCAGCTTGACGGTCTCATCGGTCACCAGGTTCTTGGACAGGTCGAAGTGCAGGTCACCGGCGTCAAAGCTCAACTTGTTCACGCGCTCGGCATCGGCGGCGAACCAGGCCTTGAGGTCGATACCTTCGGCCTCGAGTTTCTCCTGATGAGCCTCGAGTGCCTTCCAAGCGGCAGTCGACGTAGCATCGATAGGTGCGGCAACAGTTGCCATAGAGTCCTCCTCAGCATACGGGCGCACGCCTCCATGCGCCCGGACATTCAGATGCCACTATTCTAGCGCAGGTCAAGACTACAATCAGCGAGCGTTGCCAATCGGCCCCCAAACGGCAAACGATCAAAAAGGGACAGGCTTTTTTTGGCAGGTCAAACGCTTTACCAACCAAAAATAACCCGTCTTTTTATGGCAAATATTAGGCCGCGGCGCAGACGCTACCGAGCAACTCACGCAGAGGAGACCTGATGCCCTCCAGCAGTTCGGGCGCGATAATGGCAAAAACGGGAACCTCGCCGGTGCCCACGACAGCAGGCACCTTGCCCTCCGAGACAATGCATCCATAAGGCACAAAGCCGTCTTCGCCGGCATCGAGCGCCGCCATGCGACGCGCGAGCTCGCGCGCAAAGCCGGCAGTATCGGCATCGCCAATCGCCAGGACAAAGTCCACGCCTTCGTCGGTCGCCAGGGCTACGGCCTCATCGACCAAATCGTCTCCCCCATCGCCCCCGACCAAGCCGCAGCGAAAAAGCACGCGTTCGAGCAGAGCTCGATCAAGCGAGCCGAGCGCCGCCGAGACGAGCTCATCGTGCGTATGTTTGTCACCGCCCAACACGACCAGCGCCTTGGTGCCACCGTAGTGAGCGACCAATCGTCCGCACCAGCGAGCCACGTCTCCATCCGCAACAAGGCGCGTCGGCATACCAAACCCATAATTGACCATCTTTTCCACAACCCTTCCGTGCGTATAGGCGGTATCAATCGTTAGGCTCATGCTACGAAGCGAGGTTTTCCGAGCTGTTTCGCACTCTTTAGAGCTGCGTTAAAACCCGATCCAACCGCACGACCATACCTACCAAAACAAACCAGTCCCTTTTTGACAGGTTTTGACGACGTCCGGACGAGCGGGTATTATCGAACAGGTATTCGATAAAAACATGTGTTTGATGAAAGGACACGGATGGCGCACGAGCAGCACACCTATATCTGCATCGACCTCAAGACGTTTTATGCCAGCGTCGAGTGCGTCGACCGTGGGCTCGATCCGCTCACCACCAACCTGGTCGTTGCCGACGAATCGCGCGGGCGCACGACCATCTGCCTCGCCATCACGCAGGCCATGAAGGACTTAGGGATTCACAATCGCTGCCGCCTATTCGAGATTCCCGATGGCATCGACTACATCACGGCCGTACCGCGCATGCAGCACTATATGGAGGTGTCGGCGCAAATCTACGGCATCTATCTGGAATACGTAAGTCCGCAAGACATTCACGTCTATTCAATCGATGAATGCTTTATCGACGTGACGCCCTATCTGGACCTCTATCACACAGATGCGGAAGGGT